>JAZNWG010000436.1:0-7251 GCA_045593225.1 Oscillospiraceae bacterium | reverse complement strand
GACATGAGCTGGAGAGATAATCTTATAAAAATAGAGCCGTATGTTGCAGGCGAGCAGCCCAACAAAACGGATTTCATCAAGCTTAACGCAAATGAGAACCCTTATCCCCCCGCACCGGGAGTAATAAAGGCTATCGAGCAGTTCAGGGGCGGCAGTCTTAAAAAGTACCCCGACGCTGACGCAAAGCCGCTTGCTGCTGCAATCGCAAAGCGTGTTGGACTAGAGCGTGAGAATGTTTTCGTAGGCAACGGCTCGGACGATGTGCTGGCTCTGTGCTTCAGAGCGTTTTTCAACTCCGACAAGCCTATCATTTACCCCGATATTACATATTCGTTCTATCCCGTGTGGTGCGATATGCTGAGGATACCTTATGAGACCATTGCTGTTGATGAGGACTTCGCTATCAACGCAGCTGATTACAAGCGCGAGAACGGCGGTGTTGTTATCGCAAACCCCAACGCGCCCACAAGTATCGGAAGAGATCTTGACTTTATCCGCGAGATACTTGACGCGAATACCGACAGTGTTGTTATCGTTGACGAGGCTTACGTTGATTTCGGCGGAGTTTCTGCAATCCCGCTGCTGTCCGAATACGAAAACCTTGTAGTAACACAGACATTCTCAAAGTCGCGTTCCATGGCTGGCATGAGAATAGGCTGTGCATTCGGCAATAAGGAGATAATCAGCTCGCTTTATGCGGCTAAGGACAGCTATAACTCCTATCCCATGGACAGCATCGCGATAGAGGCAGGCGTTGCTTCCGTAGAGGACGAGGATTATTTCAATGCTATGCTGAAAAAGGTCATCGCGACCCGAGACAGGCTGACTGCGGAGCTTCGTGAGATGGGCTTCACACTGCCCGACAGCAGCACCAATTTCGTGTTTGCCGAGCACCCGAAGTACGCGGCAAAGGATATCTGCGAGTACCTCAAAACCCGCGATATATATGTAAGGTACTTCAAGAAGGCTCGAATTGACAACCGTCTCAGAATAACAATAGGAACAGATGACGAGACAGACGCGCTTATAAAGGCGCTTAAGGAATATATCGTTTGATATGAGGTGACTATATAATGGTAGTAATTGTTATGTGCAGCTGCACAGCTCCATGCAGGGAATGACGGACAGCATGGAGTAATATTTACCGTCATACCTTGTATTTTTGACTTCACACAAAATCAAAAAAGGAGCAAGGTATTATGAATACATTAAAAGAACTCAAAAATTTTATCATACTGTGGCTTACACAGTCCTTTTCGGCACTGGGAAGTGCCATGACTAATTTCGCGCTGGTGATATGGCTGTATAATGACAGCGGCTCGGCGCTGACAACTGCGCTGCTGACAGTGTGCTCTTATGCGCCGTATGTGGTAATGAGCATTTTTGCAGGCGCGATAAGCGATAAGTGGAACAAGAAGACGATAATGCTGGTATGTGACAGCATAGCTGCCGTATGCACTGTGACGGTGCTTGTGCTGCTGAAAACGGGCAGTCTTGAAGTGTGGCATCTGTACATCATAAACGCTGTAAATGGTCTGATGAATACAGTGCAGTCGCCTGCTTCTGACGTAGCTACCACGCTGCTCACTCCTAAAAAGCATTATCAGAAAACAAGCGGAATGAGGTCGTTTTCAAACTCGCTTGTGTCGATACTGACACCTGTTATCGCGACCGCTATGGTTACGCTCGCGGGTATTGATGCAGTTATCTTGTTTGATCTTGTCACATTTACCGCAGCTTTTCTTGTACTGCTGTTCTTCATAAGGATACCTGAGGTTGAGCGCAGCGAAAAAAGCAGCGAGAGCCTGCTAAGCTCAGCAAAGAGCGGACTTGTTTATCTGAGAGAAAACAAGGGTATCCTCGCAATGATACTTTTTCTTTCAGTAATAAACCTGATTGCGTCGATGTATGACGCGGCGCTTCCTGCAATGATACTGAATAAAGCCGACGAAACGGCGCTCGGAATAGTGAGCGGCTGCGTCGGAGTTTCAACACTTCTCGGCAGTATCATCGCGACGTTCTATCCAAAGCCAAAGAGCAGGGTAAGGGTGTTCTGCAATTGCCTGCTGATATCCATGAGCACTGAAAATTTCCTGCTGGCATTTTCGGATAATGTCATAGTGTGGTGCATAGGCGCGGTGTCTGGCTGGCTTGTGATACCGCTCATGAGCGCGAATTACGATGTCATCTTCCGTGGCAATGTCCCGACTGAAATGCAGGGCAGGGTGTATTCGGTCAGAAACACACTGCAGTTTTTCACCATTCCGCTCGGATATTTCCTTGGCGGTCTGCTGGTTGATGAGGTGTTCGAGCCTTTTATGGCGGCGACAGACAGTGCGCTGCTGAGAACTGTTTTCGGCGAAAGCAAGGGTGCAGGCGCGGCTTTGCTGTTCTTTGTGATAGGAATAGCAGGAGTTGCTGTCTGCCTTATCTTCCGCAGGATAAAAGCACTTAAAACACTGGAATAAAAAATAAAGGCTGCGTTTTTACACGCAGCCTTTTCTTCTTGTTTTAAGCCTTGTTCTTGTTTCTTGTAACGATCTCCCTGATCATACGCAGTACCTGAGTAAGCGCAAAGGGGATAGCCGAAAGAGCAGCGATCTGGATTATATTATCCGCAGTGATCGCGCTGTCGATGTTCATAAAGCCGTGCAGGGGAGTGATGAACAGTGCTGCTGTAAGGAACAGCACGCCTACGCAGAACGCCCCCAGCGAATACAGATTGGTATTGATACCGAGCTTTATCAGCGAGTATTTACCGCGGCTGTCGAAGCCCTCAAAGAGTCTTGCAAGACACAGTGTAGCGAATGCCATGGTGCTTGCGAGAGTAGGAGAAACTGCATTTCCCAGCATGAAAGCTACCATTACGCATGCAGCGATAACTATGCTGTGGAAAAGGATATAAACGCCTGTTTCCTTGTTGAGGATAGACTCGTTAGTGGGACGGGGCTTTTCCTTCATGATACCTGGCTGCATAGGCTCCATACAGAGTGCGAGTGCAGGCAGAGAGTCGGTCAGCAGGTTGATGAACAGCAGGTGCACAGGGGAGAACGGCAGCGGCAGATTGAAGAATGTCGTGATAAGCACAACGATGATAGCAGCCGTATTGCCTGCAAGCAGGAATTTGATCGCGCTCTTGATGTTGTTGTAGATGCTGCGTCCGTTTGCTACGGATTTTACGATTGTAGCAAAATTGTCGTCAGCGAGTATCATGGAAGCCGCGTCCTTGGAGACCTCTGTACCTGTGATACCCATAGCTACACCGATATCAGCCTTTTTTAGCGCAGGAGCGTCGTTTACGCCGTCGCCTGTCATTGCAACGACCTTGTCCTTCTGTTGCCACAGCTCAACTATCCTGATCTTGTGAACGGGCGAAACACGCGCGTATACCGAGATCTGTTCAAGCTGTGCGGAAAGCTCCTCATCAGAGATAGCGTCAAGCTCTGTGCCGTCAAGACATTTGTCGCCGTCCTTGAAGATACCGATCTCCTTAGCGATAGCAACAGCGGTCAGCTTGTGGTCACCTGTTATCATGATAGGCTTGATGCCTGCGCTGATACAGTCCGCAACAGCGGCCTTGCTCTCCTCACGGGGCGGGTCGGTCATAGCGGAAAGACCGATGTAGATATAATCATACTCGTCCTCGAGTGTAACAGGCGCGTCGCTTGTGAGTATCTTCTTGGCAAACGCAAGAACTCTCATACCGTTTTCGGAGTAAACGAGATTAGCCTTCCTGATGTCTTCAAGATCATTGTCGTTGATAGCACGCACGCCGTTGTCATCGAGGATATACTTCATTCTCGGCATCAGAACGTCCATTGCACCCTTGGTGTAGGCAGTGCGCTCGCCACCGAGCCGGTGGACAGTAGTCATCAGCTTGCGGTCGCTGTCAAAGGGTATCTCGTCGATACGGGGATTTTCCTCGCGGATACGGTCATACTCGCTTTCGGTGATATAAGCGGAAAGTGCGGTCTCTGTCGGGTCACCGAGCCATACCTCGCCCGATTTTGCAGCGTCGTTGCAAAGAGCCATTGCCATGCGAAGTTCAGTTGCAGCGGTGTCGCCTGGTGCTGTGATATCGCGGACGGTCATCTTGTTCTGGGTAAGAGTACCTGTCTTATCGGAGCAGATTATAGAAACACAGCCGAGACCCTCTACCGCCTTCAGATCCTTGACGATAGCCTTCTGCTTCGACATCTTCTGCGTGCCGATAGCGAGTGATATCGTGATGATCGAGCTCAGCGCCTCGGGAATAGCCGCAACAGCAAGCGCGATAGCGAACATCAGCGCGTCCTCTACTGTCTGACCGTTTACAAAGTATGTGAGCAGGAACACGACGATACAGATGCCGATGATGATAAAGGAGAGTATCTTGCTGAAATGATCGAGGCTCGCCTGAAGGGGAGTCTTTTTCTTCTTTGCGTTCTGCATGAGGGATGCGATCTTGCCTATTTCGGTGTTCATTCCGACGCCTGTAACTACTGCAACACCGCGGCCGTTGGAAACGTTCGAGCCCGAATAGATCATATTGACTCTGTCACCCAGCGGAAGCTCATCAGCGTCGATCTTCTCGACGGACTTAAGCACATTGAGGGACTCGCCTGTGAGCGCACTTTCGTTCACCTGGAGCGAAGCGGCTTCAAGGATACGTCCGTCCGCCGCAGCAACGTTACCGGCTTCGATGAGCAGGATATCGCCGACAACTACCTCAGCCGCGGGGATCTCTACCTGCTTGCCCGCGCGGATAACTCTCGCATTTGGTGCGCTCATTGCCTTAAGGCTTGCAAGGGATTTCTGCGCCTTCAGGTGCTGTACAGTACCGAGTATCGCGTTCATGGTGATAACTACGAGGATAACGATAGCGCTCTCTGCATTGCCTGTTGCAATGGAGATTATAGAGGCTACTATCAGAATGATAACGAGCAGGTCCTTGAACTGCTCAAGGAACACCATGAAAATGCTCTTCTTTTTCTCCTCGGCGATAACATTCGCGCCGTTCTTCTCTCGGCTGGCTTCGACGAGTTCAGGCGTAAGACCGATCTCGCGGGTCGTGCCGAGCGAGTCAAGCGCAGCATTTGAATCCAGATTAAAATAGTCCATAATACTTTCTCCTTTTTATATATTATGTTCATATTTTGAAGTTGTTCTCATGAGCTGAGTGTTTGTATTTTTGAGCATATTTTGTGGATTACAAGGCAAAAATCCGCCGACGTACTGTATGTACTTCAAGGATTTTTAACGCAGTAAGCTGCAAAATATGCCAAAAAAATAGACGCTCACGCTTGTGAGAACAGCTTCTTGTATAAAAAAAAGACTTATCTGCTTACGCAGATAAGTCTTGCCGTTTAAGATGACACCAGAGCCAAAAGACCCACGATGTTGACGTCATCGCACATTTTTTAAAAGTCGTGCCGACTACTCCCTTATTGATGATGTTATTATATCAGAAAAAACTGAGAAATTCAATATCTGATTACAAAAATCTATTCAACAGGGAAATCAGATTTTTATAAAAAATCACTAAATAGGTTTTCAGACCTCGGTAAAATGAATTACCTTAGAGGAGAAATCTCCGTGCAGGCTGATGTTGATACCGCAGTTCATGAGAGCAGCACCGCTGTGAGCCTCGCCTGTCTCGCTGCTGAGATATTTCTTGTCGGGGTCGAGACCCTTGAGCTTTATGCGGCGGCTGCCGTAGTTAGGTCTGCCGAGCACCTGAACGAATGTGAATACAGCCTCGCTCTTGTCCTTTGCAACAAATATCCAAGCGTCCCACATGTTGTCTTCGAAGACATTGCCTATGCGGTACTGATCGCCTGTGCGGATAAGCGGATTGTATTTCTTGAACATCTCCACCTGTGCGGGGATCTCGTTTCTGTCCTGCTCAGGAATACGTGTAACATCAAGCTCATAGCCGAATGTACCTACCATAGCAACGTTTCCGCGCGTGGAGAACGGAGTTGTTCTGCCGACTGTGTGGTTGGGGCAGTCGGAAACGTGTGCACCCATAGCGGAAGCAGGGTAGCAGATAGACGTACCATGCTGGATCTTAAGTCTTTCGATAGCGTCTGTATCATCGGAGGTCCAGATCTGTGGCGAGTAGAACAGCATACCTGCGTCAAATCTCGCGCCGCCGCCCGAGCAGTTCTCAAGCAGAATGTAGGGATAATCGTGGGTAAGTCTGTCCATAACGTCGTAAACGCCAAGCACATATCTGTGCCACAGCTCACGCTGACGATCGGCAGGGAGCGCATTTGAGCCGACTTCTGTCAGCTGCCTGTTCATATCCCACTTGATGTATTCGATGTTTGCGCTGTCCAGTATCTTCTTCATCATGCCGTAGATATGATCGCGTACTTCCTTGCGGCTGTAGTCCAGAACATACTGCTGACGGCTCTGCGTCATAGGCATACCCTCGATCTGGATAGCCCAGTCGGGGTGAGCCTTGTAAAGCTCGCTGTCGGGGGAGATCATCTCAGGCTCGAACCAGATACCGAACTTCATGCCGAGCTTATTAACCTCGTCAACAAGATATTTCAGACCGCCGTTCAGCTTCTTCTCATATACGAACCAGTCACCGAGCGAGCTGTTGTCGGAATCTCTGTGACCAAACCAGCCGTCGTCCATTACCAGCATCTCGATACCAAGCTCGGAGGCCTGCTTTGCGATACCGATAAGCTTGTCAGTATCGAAATTGAAATATGTAGCTTCCCAGTTGTTGATGAGGATAGGGCGGCGCTTGTCCTTGTACTCGCCGCGGATAAGGTGCTGACGGTACAGGTCATGGAAATTGCGGCTCATATTGCCGATACCCTCGGAGGAGTACGCCATTACAAGCTCGGGCGCTGTAAATTCTGCATCAGGCATGAGCTTCCAGCTGAAATCAAAGTGGTTGATACCCATTACAAGGCGTGTCTTCTTGTGCTGAGTTACTTCAGCCTGCGCGAAGAAATTACCGCTGTAGATGAGGTTGAAGCCATAAGCCTCTCCGATATCCTCGTTAGCGTTGTGGGATACGAGCGCAACGAACGGGTTGTTCTGGTGGGAGCTCTCGCCCTTTACGGAATCAACGCCCTGCTTGCCGTGGTGCAGGCGGCAGCGCTCCATAACGCGCTCTCTAGCCCACGAGCCGTTGAGGGTGATAAAGTCATACTGATCGTTGTCGAAATCAACACAGCCCGAAAGTACGCGGCGTACATCGAATGCTTCTGCGCCTTTGTTTATGAGCTTTACGCTTCTTGTGATGATATC
>JAZNWG010000435.1:0-2368 GCA_045593225.1 Oscillospiraceae bacterium | reverse complement strand
ATAGAGCGTGCAAAGCCGAATTCCTCGTCCGAAACGCTGTCGTCGCAGCTCATTGCCGACGCACCAAGCCCAAGCATCATAGGAGTGTTGGGCATTACAAGCACGACCTTAGCGTTTGCGATAGTGTGCTTTCTGATGAATTCCGCCGAGATACCTGCGCAGATAGAAATAAATACAGTATCGGGAGTGACCTCTGCCGCGATAGTGTCGAGCACCTCGCCGTGCATCTGCGGCTTTACTGCCAGCAGTATATACTTGCACTGCTTTACTACCGCTGCTTCGTTCTCACAGGGAGTGACAGGAAGTGTCTGCAGCTTTTCGGTGAACTTATCGTAGGCAAAGACCTCGATATCCATGCCGCTTTTGTTTATTCCGTTGATTATTGCGGCGCCCATGTTTCCTGCGCCGATAACGCCAAGTCTGTTCATAAAAACACCTCTGAATTATGCTTTTGTTGCTTTCTCTGACTTCGCCGCGGTGGAGTTCTTGAAAATCCTCTTATAAGCTGCCATTATCGGGAACAGCACGAGAATAAGTATCATGATATCCACAGGGACCTGAATTGCGTTCTTTACAAGTCTGAGCGGGATCTTTACCGTCAGAGCCACCTCGGGCGCCCATGTGCCGAGTATTACCATGACAGCAGGTGTCATAACGATATTGCACACGAATGCAACAGATACCTTTGCGCCGATAACGCGCAGCAGCTGCTTCCACGGCAGTGCCGCAAGCTTGTGCAGGAATATGCCGTAAACGAATGCGATAACTATCACATAAACCACGAAGAGTGCGTCGAACTGATAGATGCTGTGCAGCACAAATACGGTCAGCACCATGAATACCGACAGCAGCTTTGCATTTATTCCGCTGAGCATTGCGGTGTTCTGATCGCCGCTCGACTTGAACATATCCTTGCTGAACTTTACAGGCTGCAGCTTGTAGAGGAAAAGTCCGTACAGAAGTCCGCCGGTAGCCTCAACTATGGTGTACAGGGGGTTGAATGCACTCAGCATCTGCTGCACCAGAAGACCGAGGATATCGGTAACAGCGCCTGCGAGGAATCCCACAGTAGGACCGAACAGCATTCCTATCGTCGCAAGCGCGAGGTAGGAGAAGCTTATCTTCAGGTCGTCGGTGACGTAGATTGTCACGGATTTCAGCGCGAGATTAAGCGCGATCATCATTGCTGTAACTGTGATACAGCGCAGACTTTTGAGCTCCTTTGCGGAGTCAGCGAACATTTTAAAAATTGCCATAAATCATCCTCCTTTACGCAATACATAAATTACGGACAAGTTATGGCAACAACTTATAGGATTTATGTACAGCGAGATGCGAACCCCGAACCGCAAAACCGAATGGCGATAAGCACGCATCTGCGTCGTCAATCGCACAACGGCAGGCACAAAGCCTAGCCGTTGCACGCTTTCCTAGCATCTGCATACTTCTCGCCATTCGAAGATAGTTCGTTATAAATGGCGAGCCATTTTGGTTTTTTCGTCCTCTCGGCAACTCTCCGTCCGAAAGGCACTTAACGCTCGGAATCCTACTCTGTTCTAAACGAATTGCGGTGCAATACGTCTTGCGCAGTTTTCCTTTTCGGTCAGAGCGACCGAAAGAAGATGCGCTTGTATTCCTATCCTTTAAGCCGACAGGAGCTGCTTTTTAACAAATTAAAGGCTGATCTCGTTTGCAATCTTGTAAAGGCGCTCGTTGAACGGCTTCTTCATGCTGAGTGCTTCCTGAATATCGAAATCGCATACCTTGCCGCTCTGCAGACCGACAACGCGGTTGCCGATACCCTTTTCAAGAAGCTCTACCGCATAGTAGCCCATCTCGCTTGCCATTACTCTGTCGCGAACTGTGGGCGAGCCGCCTCTCTGAACGTGACCGAGGATAGTTGCTCTGGACTCAACTCCTGTAGCGGCTTCGATCTTCTTAGCTATCTCCTCTGTACCGCCGATACCCTCGGCAACAACAACGATGAACTGCTCCTTGCCTGCAGCCTGGCCTGCCTTGATCTTTGCGATAACGTCCTTTTCAAGGTCGTACTCTACCTCGGGAACGAGGATAGCAGTAGCGCCGCAAGCGATACCTGTGTTCAGTGCGATGTGACCTGCGTTTCTGCCCATTACCTCAACAACAGCGCAGCGCTCGTGGGAATGAGATGTATCGCGAAGCTTGTCGACCAGCTCCATAACTGTGTTCATAGCTGTATCGTAGCCGATGGTGTACTCTGTGCACTGGATATCGTTGTCGATAGTGCCGGGAACGCCTACGCAGGGGATCCCTGCCTTGGAGAGGTCAGCTGCGCCTCTGAAAGAGCCGTCGCCGCCGATAACTACGATACCGCAGATACCAAGCTCTT
>JAZNWG010000434.1:0-11776 GCA_045593225.1 Oscillospiraceae bacterium | reverse complement strand
CCGCACAGAGGCGCGAGGAAATTCACCGCAAGCTGCGAAAACAGCTGTGTTGCGGCGAGGGTGACGGTGTTTATCGCAGAGGCTGTGGTTGCGCGTCCCATGACGGACAGCACACCTGCGAATATCGGGATAAATGTGGTTATGAACACAGATGCGGTGCTTAAAAGCTCCAAAGTCCTGCCCAGTATCTCGGATATCGCGGCGACTGTCATTCCTGCGCCTGCAAGCACTCCAACTGTCGTGAACAGTCCCGAGAGCCTGTCCGAGGAGTTGTCCGAAACGCTCGCGGAAAGCCCGCACAGGAGTATAACTCCGCACAGCGAAACAAGCAGCCGAAGCGGCGCGGCAGCCTGTTCCACTATCAGCGAGCCGAGGTAGCCCAGCGCGTTTTCAAGGCTTACCGCACCGCCGCCGCTGTTGTCGGGGTCTATGTTCTCGGCTTCGAGCAGCTCGGCAGCCTCGGGCGGCACAGCGTTTTCCAGCGCGTCTCTGCCGTAGTCAAAGCCTTCCTCGGCACGTGCTGTTATCCCCATGAACAGGGAGATCAGCAATATCGCAAAAAAAATGAACGTCTTACGCATTTCGTGTCCTTTTCAGTTCAGGTTATGAGGTTTGTGACAAGCTCCGCGAGTGAAGCGAAAACAGGCAGCGATATCACCACTATCGCGCCCTTTCCCGCAAGCTCTATCTTTGTCGCGATAGCACTTTCTCCTGCATCGCGGCAGCAGTCTGCGGAAAGCTGCGTTATGTAGCACACCGCGAGCGCTTTCAGCAGTATCGCGGCGTAGCTCTCGTCAAGCCCCGCCGAGTCTGTAAGCTCGGTTATAGCTTCCACTGACGGCGCCAGCATGGTTATCACCGCGATGAGTATCAGCACACCGCATGCGGTGCTTATGCCGAGCGCCATTTCGGGCTTGTACTGCCGCACGATGATGCACAGCACAGCCGATAGGATACCGAGCCCTGCTATTGCTGTAATATCCATACCGTCACCACAGTCCGAACACGCTTTTTATCGTGGTAAAAAGCTCGCTTATGGCAGGAATTATCATCATCAGCACTATGACGATGCCTGCTACTGTAAGCATCATCGCCTGCTCGTCATGATCGGTCTTTTTGAGTATCAGATTAAGCACCGCGACGATTATTCCGACCGCGGCTATCTTGAAGATAAGATCAAGCTCCATATTTCACCGTCCTCAGATGATAAGGATAGCCGCTCCCGCACCGAGCAGCGTGCCTACCGAGCGGAACAGCTTTCCGCGCGTTTTTGCGTTTTCTTCCGCCTCGGCTGAAAGCTTCTTCAGCTTTTCGGAGTACATTGAAAGCATTGAAAGCTGGCCTTCGGTATCGCAAGTGCCGATCTTCTGCGAAAGCCTCAGCATAAGCTCGCTTTCGCTTTTTTCGGCATAGGAAAGCTCCGACAGCGCAGACGCGGCGGCCTCCCATGCGCTTTTTATGTCGACAGTATCCTTTCGCGCTTCCTCCAGCAGCTCTCCGAAAATGCCTGTACAGCTGTCGGAAAGCTCGTCCAGCGTAGGCGCGGTGTATCGCATGGCTGCCGAAAGCTCTTCCGTAAGCTGCTTCAGCTGCGAGAGCAGGAGCACACGCTTTTTAAGCTGTGAGCTCTTCCACAGCCCCAGCGCGGTACACATCGCGAACACCGCCAGCGCAGGTAGTATATTCATAGCGCCGCTCCTTTTAGTTCAGCTATCTGCCCCTTGCCGCAAAGAACGGCAATACAGTCGAACGAGCCAATAAGCCCTGCGGTGTCGCGCCGCTTTGAAAGCTCCTCAAGGGACGATGCGTGCGCTGTTGCGATAAGCTTTACGCCGCAGTGTATGCATTGCTCTATCGCAGAGATATCATTACCTATCTCATCGCATATGATTATCTCGGGGCTGAGAGTGCGTAGCGCTATCTCCATGCCCTCTGCGCGAGGGTATCCGCTCAGTACATCGGTGTTAAGCCCCACATCAAGCTGCGGCGTTCCGTCATGACAGGCGGCAAGCTCGTTTCGGCTGTCTATCAGCGCGACCTTGTGCCGCTCGCCCAGAAGCCTTGTAAGATCCCGCAGCACCGTGGTCTTTCCCGAAAGCGGCGCTCCCACGATAAGCAGCGAGCGCAGCGATTTTTCAAAAAAAGCATGGTAAAGCGCCTCGGCGCAGCCCTTTATTTCTTTTGCAAGGCGGAGATTTATCGACGATATATCGCGCAGCGTTTCTATGTCGCCATCGCGCATGACAGCAGTGCCGCAGAAGCCTGCTCTGTGACCCTCGGGCAGGGTTATGTAGCCCTCCGCTATCTCGCGCTTAAAGCTGTGAACGGAGTAGCGGCAAAGCTCCCCGAAGCAGTCCTCGATATCCTGCTTTGTGAGCGGCTTAGAGCAGGTGACGCTCCGTCCGCTTATCATTACGGCAGTCGCAGGCCGCCCCATTCTGAGCCTCAGCTCGCAAAGCTCGTTTCTCTTTATCCCGTCAGGCAGCTTTATCAGGCGCTCGGCGGCTTTGAGCGGCAGAACCGCGTTTTTGGCTGTTATCATTTTACCGTCCCTCGCTTTCGTTTGTTCCAGTATATGGGGAGTTTGTCCGAGTTAGAACTTAAGGTATGGCAAAGAACCTCTCATGATTGTGAAATATCTGTGCAAATTCGGGTTTTCCTCTTGAAAAAAATCTCAAAACAAGTTATAATAAAAGAGTATAGCGATTTTTGCTTCGGTCAATAATGAATTGTAAGTATCTGTATTTTAAGGAGTTTATATATGGAGAGAATACAAGGTCCGATTTTTGATATATTCAACGCGATGAGCGGCAGAGTTCCGTGGTCGTATGCGATAATCTCCTGCTTTGCTGTTGCAGTGATAATTTTCGTGGTATTCCCGATACACGAGTGCGCGCATGGACTTATGGCGAAGATACTCGGTGACGATACCGCGGAGCGCGAGGGCAGACTTACCCTGAACCCGTTCAGCCACATCGACCCTATGGGTGCGCTGTGTATGTGCTTTTGCTGTATCGGCTGGGCTAAGCATACCCCTGTAAATATCAACCGCTGCCGTAAGGTAAAGTCGCGCACCGCGCTTGCGCTGACATCGCTTGCAGGCCCTGTTTCAAATATCCTGCTGTCCTATGTTTTCATCATAGTGGCAAAGGCTATCCCGCTTATCATGTCGAATGCCGACACCGCAGGCTATGTTATTCTCGGTCTGTACTATGCTATCGTGCTGAATGTGTATCTTGCGATATTCAATCTGCTTCCCATTCCGCCGTTTGACGGCTCGAAGATACTTTACAGCTTCCTGCCTGCAAAAGGCATAAATTTCATGGAGCGTTACAGTCAGGTGATATATCTTGCGTTCTTCGCGCTTCTGATATTCGGAGCGCTTGATGTTCCGCTTAATTTCCTGACGGATTGTGTGATATGGGTACTGGATAAGGCTTCGTTCTTTATGCCGTACAATCTGTTCTGATAGGTGAAGTATGGAGGGATTAAGCTTTAAGCTTGAGGTGTTCGAGGGTCCGCTGGACCTTATGCTGTCGCTTATACAAAAGCACAAGCTGAACATTCAGGACATTGAGATAAGCATACTGCTGGAGCAGTTCATGCTGTACCTTGAGCGCATGACAGAGGCGGATATAGAGGTCACGTCGGAGTTTCTCGAAATGGCGGCGCGGCTGATACTTATAAAGTCTGCGGCACTGCTGCCCAAGGAAGAGATAGAGGAGCTCAAAAAGGAGCTTCAGGGCGCGCTTATCGAATACGCGCTGTGCAAAACTATGGCGGAGCGCCTGCAGAAGAGATATCAGGGCGACCAGATATTTGTGAGAAAGCCTGCCGAGATAGAGTTCGACCGCTCCTACAACGGCTCGCACCAGCCCGAGGAGCTTATGCTTGCGCTCGGCGCGGTGACGGACAGGACAAGGAAAAAGGCTTCCTACCGTCCGAAGTCGATAAAGCCTATCGTAGCAAAGAGCTACGTTACGGTGTTTACAGGTATCATGACGGTGCTGAAGAGCCTGCGCAAAAAGGGCACGGTCACTATGGACGAGCTTTACAAGGGTCAGCCGCGCTCACGCGAGGTGGCGACTTTCCTTGCGATACTGGAGCTTTCAAAGCAGGGTCGCATAATCATATCCGAGGACGGCGCGAGCGTGCGCATGGCGACACGTGCCGACAGGGAGGAAAAGAATGAAATTCAGTGAAGGAATGGCGGCTGTTGAGGCGATACTGTTCGCCTGCGGAGAGCCGATAGAGCTTGAAAAGCTTGCAGCTGCTGCAGAGATAGAAAAAGAGACGGTCGAGAAGATAATAGAGCTGCTGAACGACCGCTATAACGAGCAGCAGGGCGCACTTCAGATAATGCGCCTCGGCGAGAGCTATCAGATGACGACGAGAGCGGAGTTTGCGCCGAAGATAAAGGCTGCGCTTGAAACAAGACGTCAGGTTCCGCTGTCACAGGCAGCGCTTGAGGTGCTTGCGATAGTCGCGTATAATCAGCCTGTCACAAAGAGCTTTGTGGAGCAGGTGCGCGGCGTTGACAGCTCGGGCGTTGTAAATTCGCTGGTGGAGCGTGATCTGCTGGAGGAGTACGGCAGACTTGACCTGCCCGGCAGACCGATAGCTTACAAGACGACGGATAATTTCCTGCGCTGCTTCGGAGTGACGGATATTTCGGCACTGCCTGCGATACCTGACAGCAGCGGACAGATAGATTTTGATGAATACGAGGAGATAGCGCTTTCGGGCGAGTAAGGCTCCTCACAAGGTAAAAGGTGGTGAGCATACGGGCTGGATAATCTTCAGCAGTATCGTGCTGTTTATAGTGCTGATACTTGCGATACCTGTCGTGATAAGCTTTGAATACGGCAAGGGGATAAGGCTGCGCGTGCGCTACTTGTTTCTGACGCTTTACAGGATACCCGCAAAGCCTAAAAAGGCGAAGAAGAAAAAGAAAAAAGCCGACAAGGAGACCGAGGAAGTCAAAGCAGAGCAGACAGAGGAGCTGTCTGCAGAGGAGGCGCCCGTAGCACCTGCCGAGGCTGCTGCGGAAGCTGAGCAGAAGGACGGCAAAAAGGCGAAAAAGGAAAAGAAGAAAAAAGAAAAGAAACCTAAGGACCCGAAGATACCTACGCTCCCTGAGATATTCGAGCTTGTGAAGGTCTTTGTTGACAGCCTTTGCAAGCCGCTCAGAAAGCTTCTGAAGCGCATAAAGATATGCGATTTTGATATAAGAATGATATGTGGCGGCGATGACGCGGCGAAGGCTGCGCTGAAATTCGGCGCGATGAATTTAGTCGTAGGCAACGCGCTGGGATTTTTCGACTCGTTCTTTACTCTTAAAAATCCGCACGTTGACATAAATGTAGACTTCCAGTCGGAGGAGACCGAAACGGAATTCTCCTGCACAGTAAAGATGTGCGCGATGATATTCCTGATGTTCGTGTTCACGTTCCTCGGAAGGCTTATCGTCCGTGTGCTGAGGAGCGATAAGATAAAGGGCTGGCTCGGAAGGCTCACAGGCAAGAACAAGAAAAAGAAAAAAGCAAAAAAGCAGGTTGTATCCGAAACGGATAAAACATAAATCAACGTTAATAACCGAAAGGAGTTTTTTATTATGGCAGACAAGCACCCTATTGAAGGAGTAATGGGCGTATCCATGGAGAAGATCCATGAGATGACCGACGTAAACACTATTATCGGAGATCCTATCACATCGCCCGACGGCACAGTCGTTATCCCCGTATCGAAGGTATCCTTCGGCTTTGTATCGGGCGGCAGCGATCTTCCCATGCAGAACGCGGAGAGATTTGCAGGCGGCTCGGGCGCAGGCGTTACAGTAAAGCCTGTTGCGTTCATCGTTATCAAGACTGACGGCGATGTAAAGCTGATGGAGCTCGGCGCTAAGGGCGGCAAGTTCGACGGTATCATCGACGCAGTACCCGGCCTTATCGAAAAGGTAAAGGGCATGATAGGCAAGAAGAAGGGCGAGGGCGAGGACGCTCCCGCAGAGGAAACTGAAGAATAATCCTGCATAATTTTACCGCAGTCGCGCATACTATCGCTGAATTTTAATGCGATAGGAGTTGCGTTTATGAAAAAGCGGATATCAGCAGTTTTAAGCGTAATCATTGCCGCGATGGTTTCACAGATCACCGCGGCTTACGTATGGGCAGAGCCTTCGGGGCTCTCGGCGGCGAGCGCGATACTCATCGAGGCTGAAACAGGCACCGTCCTGTATGAGAAGAATGCCGATGTAAAGCGCGCCATGGCAAGCACCACAAAGATAATGACCGCTATCCTCACTATTGAAGCGGGCGACCTTGACAGCGAGTTTGTCGTGGACAGCTACGCGATAATGGTTGAGGGCACGTCCATGGGACTTCGGGAGGGCGACCGCGTATCGCGCAGAGACCTCCTGTACGGAATACTTCTGCCCTCGGGCAATGACGCGGCGAATGCTGCAGCGGTATCAGTCGGCGGCAGCATAGGCGGCTTTGTGGAGATGATGAACGAAAAAGCGGAGGAGCTGGGGCTTTCCTCGACGCATTTTGTGACGCCCTCGGGGCTTGACGCAGACGGACATTACACCACCGCGCACGACCTCGCTATGCTGACATCATACGCGATGAAGAACGAAACGTTCTGCGAGATAGTTGCCTGCTCGTCTGCACAGGTCGAGTTCGGCGATCCGCCGTATATGCGCACGCTGTACAACTCGAACAAAATGCTGCACAGGTACGAGGGCGCTGTCGGCGTAAAAACAGGCTTTACAGACAATGCGCGGCGCTGTCTTGTTTCGGCGGCTCAGCGTGACGGAGTGACGCTTATCGCGGTGACGCTGAACGCAGGCGACGACTGGAATGACCACACAAAAATGCTGGACTACGGCTTTACGCAGGTGAAGAGCTATCCGCTGGAGCTTTCCTGCTCCGAGCGCGTTGCAGTCGCAGGAACGGGGCAGAGCGTAGAGGTCTACGCCGAGCCTTGCGGGATAGCGCTCCTTCCCTCGCAGAGAGAGCAGCTTACAAGGCGCGTGCTGCTGCCGAAGTTTGTCTATGGCAGCGTAAGGCAGGGCGATGAGCTGGGTTGTATACAGTTCAGCCTTGACGGAAAGGTCGTAAAGACCTGCCCGCTCTATGCAAAAAGCAGCGTCACAGTCCCCGAGGAGGAGCTGTCGCTGTGGCAGAGCCTGCTTGCTAAAGTAGGTATTTATATTTAGCTTGAACGGTGGCGGAAACGCTGCCTACATACCGTCGGGAGACGGAGGAGGAAAACTATGGAAAAGGTAAGGATTCAGAAGATAATCGCAGACAGTGGCTATTGCTCGCGCAGAAAGGCAGAGGAGCTTATTTCGAGCGGACTTGTGACGGTGAACGGCAGAGGCTGCTCGCTCGGTGACAAGGCTGACCCGAGAAACGACCTCATCAGGGTCGGTGACGATGTTATCTCCGCACAGCGCGCCGAGAAGCGTTACATCATACTAAACAAGCCGCGTGGCTACGTTACCTCGATGGCTGACGAAAAGGGCAGAAAGATCGCGGCTGACCTGCTGACAGATGTGCAGGAGCGCGTTTACCCCGTCGGCAGACTTGACAGAAACTCCGAGGGCATGCTGATATTCACGAATGACGGCGAGTTTGCAAATGACATCATGCACCCCTCGCGTCATGTAGCAAAGACCTACCGCGTTACCATTGACGGCAGAGTAACCGAGGATCAGCTTTCGGCGCTGATGTCGGGCGTGGAGCTTGATGACGGAGCGGTGACGCTGCCCTGCGTTGTTGAGGTGCTGACTGAGGAGCCGAGCCGCACAGTGCTGCGCTTTGTGATAAAAGAGGGCAGAAACCGCCAGATCAGACGCATGTGCGACGCTGTCGGACTTCAGGTAGGCAGACTTCGCAGAGTTGCGATAGGAGGAGTAAAGCTCGGAATGTTAAAGCCGGGCGAGTACCGCGACCTCACAAAGGAGGAGCTGAAAAAGCTTCGCACAGCGGTTGGCAAGGGAACAAGGCAGAGCAGATAACGCATGACAAAATGTCCCGCCTCTAAGGCGGCGGGGAGCATTTCTGTTCAGTGTGGGTGAAATCCACACTGAACAAGGCGGCTTTGCCGCCCTTGTCGCGTTGAATGCGCGGCAAGCCGCTTGATTTAAAGGAGGATACATAAATGGTTGAGATCTTACAGAACAAGCAGAATACCGACAAGATAGAATTCAATGCGTCGGACAACGGCAAGAGCCTCGGAAAGTGCGCAGGCGTACTTGAGGGCGACACTTTCGTGTTTGACGAGCTGGAGTGCGATGATTTCTGGGTAGACGGGCTGGTGCGCGCTATCCTTAACCTCATGGATCTGCATGGCATTGAGAAAGCGCGCTTTGATTTCCCCGAGGGCGAGCAGCTGGAGCGCCTGAAAAAGTGGGGCTTTGTGTATAATGCCGAAAAGACTATCGACAATATCGCAAAATTTTTCGCTGAAAATAAAAAATGCACAAAAATGTGATTTTTACTTGTTATTTACGTCACAATGTAGTATAATAAAATTGGCTATATCAAAAGCCTGTCGGCTTTTGCGCCAATTTTATTGAACGGCTGAAATGACGGCATTCGCCGTCCGTGCCTATCGGCACGCAAATGCTGTCGCATTTGATTTCATGGTTTAATTATTATGGATAAATTTTAATATTAAAGGGTTATCTATGCCTTTTTTTGGCGTTTTTGGTCCTTTAATAATGTAATATGGAGGACAGACAATGGCACTTTCTAAGACACTTGCTGAGATGGAACAGAACGTTCCCGACAGCGACGCAAGAAAAAGACTGGCTGCACTCTTTGATGAGGACAGCTTCAGAGAACTGGACAAGTTTATGTCTGCAGACGGCGAGCTGAGCTCCGTAGTCGCAGGCTACGGCACTATCCTCGGCGGCACTGCTTACGCATACGCACAGGACGTAAGCGTTAAGGGCGGCGCAGTAAACAAGAGCGCAGCGCTGAAGATCAAGAAGATCTATGAGCTGGCTGCTAAGAACGGCGCTCCCGTTGTTGCAGTGTTCGATTCCAAGGGCGGCGACATCAACGAGGGCATGGCGGTGCTCTCCGCTTACGGCGACATCATCAAGGCTTCGGCTGCTATCTCGGGCGTAGTACCGCAGGTCGCAGTTGTATGCGGTGTTTGCGCAGGCGCGGCAGCAATGCTTGCTTCCATGGCTGATATCACAATCATGACCGAGAAGGCAGAGCTGTTCATGACCGCTCCCTTCAACGCTCCCGACGGCAAGCTCGCAGGTGCAGGCACAGCTGCTAATGCAGCAAAGGCAGGCGTTTGCGATATCCTCGCAAAGGACGATGCTGACGCTATCGCAAAGGCTAAGAAGCTGGTTGCTGTTCTTCCCGCAAACAACATTTCTCTCGCAGGCAATGACGAGTTCGCAGAGAACGATGCTGACATCGCTGCTTCCATGAAGGGTGCAGACGTTATCGCAGCTATCGCTGACAAGAACTCCGTTATCGAGCTGGGTGCAGACTTCGGCACAGCCGCTTACACAGCTATCGCAAGCGTTAACTGGGCAACAGTTGCTTTTGTTGCTACCGACAAGGCGGACAAGCTGACCGCTGCTGACAGCGCAAAGATCGCTCGTTTCGTACAGCTTGCAGACGTGTTCTCCATTCCCGTTGTGACAGTTATCGACACCAAGGGCTTTGAGGCTTCCAGCGAGGCAGAACTGAACGGCAGCACACGCGATTTCGCAAAGCTTGCGCAGGTATACGCTTCCGCTACAACAACAAAGGTAAATCTCATCAAGGGCGAGGCTTACGGTGCAGCTTACGCAGCATTCGACAGCGCTGATATCGCTTATGCATGGGAAAACGCAGCTATCGCTCCTATGAGCCTTGAGGCAGCTAAGGTATTCATGGGCGAGGAGATCGACGCTTCTGCGTTCAACGCAGCAGCACTCGGCATGGTTGACGGTGTTATCGCTGCCGAGGACACCAAGGATGCTATCGCTTCCGCGATCGATATGTGCGCATCTAAGCGTGTAGCAGCTCCCACAAGAAAGCATGCAAACTTTGTTTTCTGATATTTGCCACCTGCTTAAATCGTAAATTATTATTAAATCAAATATAGAGAGGTTATTGACATGAAAAGATACACAATCACAGTAAACGGCACTGCTTATGACGTAACAGTTGACGAGGCTGACGGCTCTGCTGCTCCCGTAGCAGCCGCTCCCGCTCCCAAGGCAGCTCCCAAGAAGGCTGCTCCTGCTCCCGCAGCCGCAGGCGCTTCCTCCATCAACGCTCCCATGCCCGGTACTATCATCGACGTTAAGGTAAAGGTTGGCGACAAGGTAACAAACGGCACAGTTATCGCTATCCTTGAGGCTATGAAGATGGAGAACGACATCGTTTGCGATAAGGACGGCGTTGTTGCTTCCGTTAACGTAAACAAGGGCGACTCCGTTGACACAGGCGCTGTTGTTGTAACCATCAACTAATTATAATAAGGAGAGCAAAAATGGCTAAGCTTAAGATAACAGAAACCGTTCTGCGTGACGCGCACCAGTCGCTGCTTGCCACCAGAATGTCTTTAGACGAGATGCGTCCTATTCTTTCCACAATGGACAAGATCGGCTTCTATTGCGCTGAGGGCTGGGGCGGCGCTACAATCGACTCTTGTATCCGCTTCCTGGACGAGTGCCCCTGGGACAGACTTCGCACTATCCGCAAGGAGATGCCCAACACAAAGCTCCAGATGCTGTTCAGAGGACAGAATATGCTGGGCTACCGTCACTATGCTGATGACCTCGTAGAGTACTTTGTACAGAAGTCCATAGCAAACGGTATCGATATTATCCGTATTTTCGACGCACTGAACGATATCAGAAACCTCGAGACAGCTATCAATGCTGCAAAGAAGGAGCAGGGTCACGCACAGGTAGCTATCTCCTACACCCTCGGCGAGGTATTCACACACGAATATTACATGAATTACGCAAAGCAGGTAGAGAGCGCAGGCGCTGACTCCATCTGCATCAAGGATATGGCTGCTCTGCTCACGCCCTACGAGGCTGAGACTCTCGTCCGCGACATCAAGAGCGCTGTTAATATTCCCGTACAGCTGCACACTCACTACACATCGGGTCTTGCTTCCATGTGTATCCTGAAGGCTGTTGAGGCAGGCGTTGACGCTGTTGACACAGCAATGTCCCCCCTCGCACTGGGTACCTCCCACGCTCCTACAGAGTCAATCGTAGCTACATTCCAGGGCACAGAGTACGACACAGGTATCGACCTTGTTGCACTGACTGAGGTAAGAGATTTCTTCATGAAGCTGCGCAAGAAGTATATCGACAGCGGTCTGCTCGACCCCTCCATGCTCGCTACAGACGCAAATGCACTTATCTATCAGGTTCCCGGCGGTATGCTGTCCAACCTCCTGTCCCAGCTCAAGCAGGCAGGCAAGGCCGACCAACTCGACGAGGTTCTCAGAGAGGTTCCCCGCGTTCGTAAGGACAGCGGCTTCCCGCCCCTCGTTACACCCACATCTCAGATCGTTGGTACACAGGCTGTGTTCAACGTTATCATGGGCGAGCGCTACAAGACTGTTACCAAGGAGTTCAAGGGCCTTGTAAAGGGCGAATACGGCAAGACTCCCGTTGATATTGACCCCGAGTTCCAGAAGAAGATCCTCGGCGATGAGCAGCCCATCACCTGCCGTCCCGAAGTCGGATGTAGCCATGTCGTTCTGTGAGCCAAGGAGTTGTCCACCAAATTTGTCT
>JAZNWG010000433.1:0-3393 GCA_045593225.1 Oscillospiraceae bacterium | reverse complement strand
TGTAAACAATGGCGAAGCAGTAGAGTTTGGCCAGAAACTCATGAGAATAGAGTAAAAACAAGTACACTTCTTTCCGCTTTTCAGCGGACATCCCGAACAACGATTAAAGCTTATACGTTGCATGACCGCTTAACAAAAAGTTTATTTTATTGTGCTATCATATCGCAGAAAGAAAACAGGGATACTGCCCTTGAAGGATTAAGGAGACATCATGACATTAAATCTTGAACAGATCAAAGAAGTTATTCCTCACCGCGACCCGTTCCTGCTTATCGACGAGGTAACAGAGCTTGAGCCCGGTGTAAGCGTTACAGCAAAGAAATATCTGCGTCCCGAGGAGGACTGGTTCAGAGGACATTTCCCCGGCCAGCCCGTACAGCCCGGCGTTCTCATGATCGAGATGCTGGCGCAGGCAGGCGCAGTATGCGCGCTCGTTCTCCCCGAGAACAAGGGCAAGATCGCATTCTTCGCAGGAATCGACAAGGCCCGCTTCCGCGGCACGGTAAAGCCCGGTGATACTCTGGAGCTTCATGTTGATATGATCGGCAAGAAGGGCCCTATCGGCTTTGGCAAGGCTGTTGCTACGGTAAACGGCAAGAAGGTAGTTACCGCTGAGATCTCTTTTGCGGTTGCAGACCCCGCTCCCGACGCTTAAATATATTTTGGAGTTGACACAACGAATGTTTAACAAGATACTTATAGCAAACCGCGGCGAGATCGCGATCAGAATAATGCGCGCCTGCCGTGAGCTTGGAATAAAGACAGTAGCAGTATACTCCACCGCTGACAAGTCTGCGCTCCATGCGCAGATAGCTGATGAGGCTGTGTGCATAGGCCCTGCTGCGACAAAGGACAGCTATCTTAATACAAAGGCGCTGCTTGCGGCTTGCGAGATAACCCATGCAGAGGCTATCCACCCCGGTTTTGGCTTCCTGTCCGAGAACGCAGATTTTGCAAGGCTCTGCGAAAAATGCGGAATAAAGTTCATAGGCCCTGCGCCCGAGGTAATGGACGCAATGGGCGACAAGGCTAACGCCAAGAAGACCATGGTCTCCGCGGGAGTTCCCGTAGTTCCCGGCTCTGACGGCGTGGTTGAAACTATCGAGGACGCTAAGAAGATATGCGCCGAGATAGGCTATCCCGTCATGGTAAAGGCTTCGGCTGGCGGCGGCGGACGCGGTATCCGTCTTGTGGAGCGCGAGGAGGACCTCGAGGCTCAGTACACAGCGGCTCAGCAGGAGGCTCTGCAGTTCTTCGGCAATGACGAGGTATACATCGAGAAGTTCATCATAAATCCGCGCCATGTGGAGATACAGCTTCTCGCAGACGAGCACGGAAACGTAGTTCACCTCGGTGAGCGCGAGTGCTCGCTCCAGAGAAAGAACCAGAAGGTGCTTGAGGAAAGCCCCAGCCCCATCATGACTCCCGAGCTGCGCGAGCGCATGGGAAGTGCTGCGGTGGCGGCTGCGAAGGTAAGCGGTTATCAGAACGCGGGAACTATCGAGTTCCTCGTTGACAAGGACCGCAACTTCTACTTCATGGAAATGAATACAAGAATACAGGTTGAGCACCCTGTTACAGAGCTTGTGACAGGTATCGACCTTGTAAAGGCGCAGATACGCATAGCGGCAGGCGAAAAGCTTTGGTTCACACAGGACGATGTAAAGCTTACAGGCCACGCTATCGAGTGCCGTATAAACGCAGAGGACCCGCGCCACAATTTCCGTCCCTGTCCCGGCAGGATAAAGTCCCTGCACGTTCCGGGCGGCTTCGGTGTTCGTATCGACAGCGCTGTTTATGCAGGCTATGAGATAACTCCCTACTATGACAGCATGATCGGCAAGATGCTGGTCACAGCTCCCACAAGAGAAGAGGCTATCATGAAGATGCGCGTTGCTCTGTCGGAGTTCATCATTGAGGGCGTTGATACCAATATCGATTTCCAGCTCTGTCTGTTAAAGGACGAGGATTTCGAGAGCGGAAACTTCGATATCGGCTTCCTTAACAGAAAAAATGTAATGGGGGACTAAGCTGAATGGCACTTGAAGATTTATTTAAAGTGGTCAAAGCGCGATTTGTAGACGAGCAGCCCCAGACCACCGTTACCGAGACAAAAAGCAGCGTTGAGATCCCCGAGGATCTGCTGTTCAAATGCCCGCGCTGCGGCAACGTTATCTATAACGAGGAATTTATCCACGCGCTGAAGGTGTGCCCCAAGTGCGGCTACCATTCCCGTCTTACATGGAAGGAGCGTATAGACCTTACTGTTGACAAGGGCAGCTTCAAGCCGCTTGACGACGATCTGCATTCTCTTAATCCCATCGGCTTCCCGAAGTACGAGGATAAGGTTGAGAAGCTCTCCAAGCAGGTGGGCATGAACGACGCTATCAAGACAGGCGAGTGTACCATTCGCGGCTATCGCTGCGTTATCGGCGTTATGGACAGCCATTTTATGATGGCGAGCATGGGCAGCGTTGTGGGCGAGAAGATAACCCGCGCGTTTGAGTACGCTACCGAAAAGGGGCTTCCCGTAGTTATGTTCACTGCTTCAGGCGGTGCGCGTATGCAGGAGGGTATAATCTCCCTCATGCAGATGGCTAAGACCAGCGGTGCAGTGAAGCGCCACAGCGACGCAGGCGGTCTTTACATCACAGTTATGACAGACCCCACCACAGGCGGTGTTACAGCGTCCTTTGCAAGCCTTGGTGACGTTATCCTCGCTGAGCCCAAGGTGCTTATCGGCTTTGCAGGCAGACGTGTTATTCAGGACACTATCCGCCAGCGTCTCCCCGATGACTTCCAGTCGGCAGAGTTCCTGCAGGAATGCGGCTTTGTTGATATGATAGTTGAGCGCGGTATGATGCGCAAGAGGGTATCCAATATCCTTAAATTACATGGTTTTCCGAAGGAGGGTACAGGCAGATGAGTAAGCTTACAGCCTGCGAAAGGCTCGAAATAATCCGCCACAAGAACCGTCCTACGGTAAATGACTATATTCCCGCAATGTTCACACGCTTTATGGAGTTCCACGGCGACCGTCTTTACGGCGACGACGCGGCTATCATCGGCGGTATCGGCTATCTCAGCGATACTCCCGTAACTGTCATTGCACAGGTAAAGGGTCGCAATCTCGATGAGAACAAGAAGTCAAACTTCTCCATGCCCCACCCCGAGGGCTACAGAAAGGCGCTCAGACTTGCAAAGCAGGCAGAGAAGTTCCACAGACCCGTTATCTGCCTTGTTGACACGCCAGGTGCTTTCTGCGGAATAGAGGCTGAAAAGCGCGGACAGGGCGAGGCTATCGCGAAGAACCTTGCCGAGTTCATGACGCTTAAAACTCCTGTTATCTCGGTTATCTTAGGCGAGGGAGGCAGCGGCGGCGCGCTGGCTCTG
>JAZNWG010000432.1:0-3599 GCA_045593225.1 Oscillospiraceae bacterium | reverse complement strand
GGTACAAGCCGCATGCTCTCAATGTTCGAGATATCGCCATTGAGGTATGAGATTATATTATAGGGAACGATCGAAGATATATATGAGATATCACAGATTATCGCAGGCTTGCCGCTGAAAGGATCACAAAGCGAATTTCCTGTATCGGCAATGCCTTCAAGCTTTACCTCGTTATCCCCACAAATGATCGTTATCTCCTTTACAGTAATAGAAAGGCGTCTTCTAGCTATGAAATAATGAACAAACCTGACCACCGCATAAGTTAATGCTGTAAATATAGCAACTGAAAGCAGTGGAATATCAAAATAAGCTGTTCCATTACGATAGAACATACCAAACGGTGCTGCAAAAGTCCATAAAGCAAGCATCAGGCCAGCATACACAAAGCTGGTTATAAGAAAGCATAGTATATTTATAACTGTTTCAGGTAGCTTCGTTTTCCCAAATGCTACCCAAACTATTCCTATACTGCTGATTATTTTAATAGCTGCTGACACCCAGAAGGGAAGATCAGGCAGGAAAATTACCAAAGCTACTGAAGCACCAAAAAAAGATGCTAAAACACATCTTCTGACTGTAATATCCCTTCGTAACAATAATGCCGTACCCCTGATCAGAAAATAGTTTATGTACAGGTTGACAGCTAGCAATACATCAACATATATTACCATACAAACACCACATTTCATTGCTATGGTAATATTATACAGCGGCTGGCATGCGAAATATGTAAAACAAAAGATGAAAAAACAGTTTTCATTAAGAACAAAATAAAAAAAGCGCACGATACAGGTCGAAAAACCATCTCGTGCGCTTTGTAATATTCAATTATCAGTCGCGGTTGAATTCCGCAAGCTCCAGACCCTCATTTTTATCAAGTGCCCAGTTGATGTTCCATTCACTTGTGAAGATAAGCAGATAATTGCCTTTTACGTCCTGAATAAGCTTGGTATCAGATGTCAGGATGAGCTTATTCAGCTCGTCAAGGCCACCCGAAACGTGCTTCTCACTTGTTATCCATCTGATGTACTGGTAGGGAAGACCCTCACGGATAATATCTACGTTGTACTCATTCTTCAGACGATATTCAAGCACCTCAAACTGAAGTACACCTACGACGCCTACGATAACCTCCTCAAAGCCTGTCTGAGGCTCAGAGAATATCTGAATAGCACCCTCCTGCGCGATCTGCGTAGTGCCCTTGATAAACTGCTTACGCTTCAACGTATCCTTCTGACGTATTCTCGCGAAATGCTCAGGCGCGAATGTAGGAATGCCCTCAAACTTTACCTTCTTCTTAGGCGAACACAATGTATCACCGATAGAGAAAACACCAGGATCAAATACACCCATTATATCACCGGCGTAAGCTTCAGAAATGACCTCGCGCTCGCTCGCCATTATCTGCTGAGGCTGAGAAAGGCGCATTGTACGTCCGTTCTGAACATGGAGGACCTCCATGTCCTTTTCAAACTTGCCGCTGCAAATTCTCATGAAAGCGATTCTATCGCGGTGAGCCTTGTTCATATTAGCCTGAATCTTGAATACGAAAGCCGAGAAATCCTCATCAAAAGGATCTACAATACCGTCTTCGGTATTTCTGGGCAGGGGAGAAGTGGTCATCTGAAGGAAGTGCTCAAGGAAAGGCTCAACACCGAAGTTTGTAAGAGCTGAACCAAAGAAGACAGGCGAAAGTTTACCGCTGTTTATAAGATCAATATCAAACTCCTCACTTGCCCCATCAAGCAGCTCGACATCTTCAGTAAGAGTATCATAATTGCTCTGACCTATGATACTTGCAAGAGAAGCATCGCCGAGATCGACCTCTGTAGCGGCAACCTCGCGCGAGCCGTTGTTAGCTTCAAACGAGATAATGCGACGTGTGGAACGCTCGTAAACGCCCTTGAAATCCTTGCCGCTGCCAATGGGCCAGTTCACGGGATAAGTTTTTATGCCAAGCTCATTTTCGATCTCATCAAGAAGATCAAAGGGGTTTTGCGATTCTCTGTCCATTTTGTTGATAAACGTAAAGATAGGAATATTGCGCATTACGCAGACCTTGAACAGCTTTCTTGTCTGATTCTCAACGCCCTTTGCTGCGTCAATTACCATTACTGCGCTGTCAGCAGCCATAAGTGTACGATAAGTATCCTCGGAGAAGTCCTGATGTCCGGGAGTATCGAGGATATTGATACAATAGCCGTTATAATTGAACTGCATAACAGAAGAGGTTACAGAGATACCTCTCTGCTTTTCGATCTCCATCCAGTCAGAGGTTGCGTGGCGTGCGCTTTTCTTGCCCTTTACGGCACCGGCAAGAGATATAGCTCCGCCGTACAGAAGGAACTTTTCAGTAAGTGTTGTTTTACCTGCGTCAGGGTGCGAGATAATCGCAAACGTGCGTCTTTTTTCAATTTCGTTTCTTAATTCAGACATATCTTTTTTCCTTTGTTCTGTTATTCTGAAGCATCCTCGGAGTTTTCCAAAGCTACTTCCATATTATATACATTTTCCTTTGCATCAAGATCTGACGGTTCTTCGATACCCTTATTTTTCATTGTCATTATAACAATTACACCAACGATAATAGGCATATAGAATGTGAACAATCTCCACAGCAGGGTAGAAACATTAACATACTCGCCGAATATAGTACCAAAGAAGCCCGCATAGCCGAATTCAGCCGCTCCCATTGCACCCGGCAAAGGCCAGAAGGAGGAGATCATCAGTACAAAAGCCTGATAGGAAATGACCTGGAAAAGACTTGTGCCCTTAAGTCCAAATCCGAGGTAAAGCAGATAGGAAATACTGAAATACAGCGTAAGCTGAATGAAATTGAGGATAAAGGATTTTATTATAAGCGGAATATTCTTTTTGATAAACTTGAAATTATTATGGAATTTCTCAATCTCTCTTGCTATGTACAAGCGCCATTTCATCGGATTTTTTACTAAATGAAGCTTAACACCCACCGAAATGAACCAGTTTGCAATCTTAAGCGTACCGTTCTTCCACACAGCAATACCAATAAGCGCTATGATAACAGCAGTATTTATGGCAAAGCCGATAAAAACAAACGGCATAAGCCCTTTCTGGTTAAGATCAGTGCCAAACTCATTAAATCCTATGACAAGAGCAATTATTGAATAGATAGTGAGCGTAAATTGATAAACGATAAACCTGGATAAAAGCGCAGTCATGGCAGAACCAAGGGGAACGCCGAACTTTACCAGATAATACGCCTGCATCGGCTGACCGCCGGAAGCACTTGGTGTAATGCAGTTGAAATACTGACCGATTATCGTATCAAACCAAGAATGCCAGAAACGCGTCTTTGAATGCATTGATCTCAGCATTATATGGATAGTACCTGCCTCACAGAGCCAATAAAACACCATAAAAGCCGCACATATCAAAAGAAATATCGGATTTATCTTCTGGAAAGCGGCAACTATATTATCAACACCATCAACGAATAGCAGATATACTATCATCACAACAAAAGCAATAGCGCAAATAATAAGATTTAGCTTATTGCTTTTCTTTTTTCCCTCAGTTTTAGCCATGATCTATAATACCTCATATTGTCAAAAATAATA
>JAZNWG010000431.1:0-13446 GCA_045593225.1 Oscillospiraceae bacterium | reverse complement strand
CCCAGAACCAGAAAGCAGGATAAGATAAAAGGCAGGCCCAAGAATATCTTCGTAAGGTTTGCAGAGGCTGCGTTCCCGCAGAAGTCGGACAGCGGCACAGAAAAGATGCGTAAAATAGTGCTGCTGGTAGCTATCGTGGTGTTCGCGATAACTATCGGAATACTGCTGTTCCAGCTTGTCAGCATGGACAACGCAAAGAAGATAGACGAGGACACCAAAAACACCGCAGGCGTCGAGGACGGCACTATCGACATGGATCAGTTCGAGGACCCCACGGCAGGCGGCGCGCTTCCCGGCACTACGACCGCTCCCCCCGCTCCCGGCGAGGAGATAATAATCGAAGTCGAGGAAACAGAGGAGATAGATGTAACTCCGCTGGTAAACACTCCCCTCAACGTAAACTTCAACAACCTGCTCACTCAGAATCATGACACAAGAGCATGGATAAAGATCACAGGTACTTATCTGAACGATGTCGTAATGCAGGGCGAGAGCATGAACAGCAAATACCTCACCACCGCATTCGACGGCAGCGAGTCTGTTTCGGGAACTATATTCTCGCACTATCGCAACAAGTGGGACGGCACCGACCAGAACCTCATCCTGTTCGGTCATAATATGCTCAACGGCGAGCGCTTTGCTTCGGTAAGATACTACATTCCGAACGATGCAAGCCGCGAGCCTATCGCATTCTACAAGGTGCACCCCACCGTAATGCTCGCAACTCCCAACCACGGCAGCCAGACCTACAAGATATTTGCAGGTATCATCGCAAACACCGACAGCCAGTACGGCGAGGTGTTCAATTACGCAAACAAGACAAGCTTCAAGGATGTTGACGACTTCAATAATTTCATCATCGAGGTAATGGACAGAAGCTGGTTCCATACAGACGTGGATATCACCTACGGCGATCAGCTGCTGACGCTCTCCACCTGCTGGTGGCCGCTCGGCGAGGACATAGATACACGCTGGGTGCTGTTCGCAAGAAAGGTGCGCCCAGGCGAGAGCGAGTATGTTGATACCTCGCTTGCTACAAGAAACTACAATGCAAAGCTGTTCGACTACTACTATACACAGATAGGCGGTCAGTGGTACGGCAGCAAATGGGATAGATCAAAGCTTTTAAGCTATACAGGGGAATAATATGGCTAACTTTAAAGAGAAAGAAAAAGACAATATCTTCATGCGGATAGTGAAATACCTTATCCCGTGGAAGGGCGACAAGCCCATGGATATCGTCAGAAAAATAATCTTCCTTGTGTCGGCAGTGGTACTGATAGTTTCGCTCATTCAGCTCATTTCCTATTACTCGGGCGTCGCTATCGACAACAAGAACAACGAGAGCCTCAGCGACCTTTTCCACGGCGCAGAGCAGACCGTTGAAGCCGAGGACGATGTCACAGGCAGCAACACTACCATAAACATCGACACAAGCACCGACAGCAGCGATGATACTACCGACGAGAAAGAGCCCGAGATCATGGAGCAGTTTTTGCCGCTGCTCGAAATAAACGAGGATATCGTAGGCTGGATCTCCATGGGTGACGAGGACGATCCGTTCATCGACTACGTTGTAGTTCAGGGCGATGACAACGACTTCTACCTTGATCACAACTACATGAAGGAAAAGAATGTCGGCGGCTCGATATTCGCGGACTACCGACATGACCTTTCGGCAGGAAACGAGCCTGCAAACACTATCCTCTATGGTCACAATATGGCGTCAGGCGAGTATTTCGGTCAGGTGCCGAGATACTTCAACTACAAGCCCGGTCAGGAGTCGATGGGAATAGAATTCTACAAGACCTATCCCACCTTCACCTTCAGTACGCTGTACGAGAAGAACACCTACAAGATCTTCGGCGGAATGATGGTAAACACGCAGACCTCTGAGGGCGAGGTATTCTACTACCTTAACGGAAGAGAGTTTGAAACAAAGGCTGAATTTGACAACTATGTAGCTCAGATACTCGACCGCAGCACGTTCTATACCGACGTCGATCTGAAATACGGCGACCATCTGATAACGCTCTCCACCTGTATCATGGACTATGGCAGCTGGAACCTGCGCTGGGTGCTGTTCGGACGAAAGGTCCGTGACGGCGAGGATCCCACAGTTGACGTAAGCAAGGCATACGCAAACCCCGATCCCCTGTACTTCGACGCATATTACAGAGTGTACGGCGGCGAATGGGGCGGCAGAAAATGGCCCAGTGAAATGATATTTGACTACAGCTACTAATATATACTACTCGGAAGCGGAGCTTCCACCTGAAAGGACTGATCTCAATGGCAGATATGGATATGGGTCTTTCGCCCGAAAGAAAGAGAAAACCTAAAAAGAAAAAGAAGAAAAAGCAGAATCTGTTCATGAGTATCGTGACAGGTCTGATACCATGGAAGGGCGACAGCGTTACTGAGATATTCAGAAAGATAATATTCCTGTTCTCTCTCGCGATACTCGTGTTTGCGCTGGTGCTTATCATCAATCACCTCACGGTCACCATGGGTCAGGACCCCAACGCCGCAGGCGGCACTGTCGTGAACGAGGACGGCGAGGAGGTAGCCTACATAATCGACCTGAAGAATCAGGAGGCTACACAAGCGCAGATAGACAAGCTCCCCGAGGGCTCGATAAACGAGGAATATGCGGCGCTGTACGATGCAAACAACGACTTTGCAGGCTGGATATCCATTGACGGAACAAACGTTGACTACCCTGTTCTGCAGTCGCTGCCCAAGGACGAGTTCGTTCCCTGCAACACCTACACGGACTACGGCTACTGCTCGCATTGCGAGGGTATCATGAACGGTACGGAGACTGAGACAGAGTTCTACCTGCACCACGATTTCGACAGGAATTATCTGTTTGCAGGAAACATCTTCGCGGACTATGAAGGCACCTTCGGTCCCAACGAAATGCCGAACAACACCATTCTGTACGGTCATAATATGCTGTACAAGTATCAGTTCTCCGCACTTACAAACTACCGCACGAACATTGAGTTCTTAAAGCTCTCCCCCGTCATCGACTTCAACACCCTCTATCAGGACAACCAATACAAGATATTCGCAGTGTTCCTGACAAATGTTACAGAGGACCTCGGCGAGGTTTTCGACTACTACAACTATGTAAGCTTCGACAACTCCGATGAGTTCTACAACTACATTCTGGAGTGCATGGACAGAAGCATGTACGAGACTGGCGTCGATATCGAGTACGGCGACGAGCTGCTCACCCTCTCCACCTGCGACGAGTCGCTGTTCAAGGACGGCGTAAGACTTGTTGTAGTCGCAAGAAAGGTGCGCGAGAACGAGAGCCCCACAGTAGATACAGACAAAATAGTCCGCAAGAGCAGCAGAAAATTCTTCGAGGCTTACGACACCGCTTACGGCAGCAAGTGGGAGGGCAGAACATGGGATACCTCTCTTGTTGCAGGCATGGACGAATACCTTGACAAGCACGGACTTCAGGACATTCCCGAATAACACTTACAAAACGGAGACATCATGAAAAAGATTTCGCTTTTTAAGATCATAGTCGCGCTGTGTATATGCAATGTCTATGTATTCACCTGCGGCGTTATGGGAACTGTAAGCTCGGTATCCACCGACGCTCCCGAAAGCACGCAGAGTGCAGTCGCCGATGACGCAGAGCCCGATGAGGGCGCTGCGGGTCAGGGTACGGTGGATTTTATTATCCCCGATGTGGACGTGCAGGCAGGCGATACCGTCAATGTGGAGTTCAACAACTTCCGTCAGCCCGATATCGCGGACAAGGTGATACAGACCACCTGTGCGCCTGTTGACGATGATCCCGAGGTAATGGAGGATATCGACTTCGATATCATTATCCCCGATGACGCGCCCGAGGAGGACTTCATCGAGATACCCGACGAGGATATCCCTCAGCAGACCACAACAGCAGCAACCACCACTACCGCCGCAACCACGACCACTCCGCAGACTACTACAACAGCGGCTACTACTACAACAACACCCGTAACCACGACTACTGCGGCTACGACCACGACACCTGCAACTACTACGACCCCTGCAACCACAACTACACCCGCTACGACCACCACAACTCCTGCGACAACAACAACGCCCGCAACAACTACAACTCCTGCTACCACGACCACCCCCGAGGTGACCGAGGGCATTCCTGTTGAGGATACGACAGCAGAGACCACTCTTCCGCAGCAGCCCGACGAGGTGGAGGTAAACGAGGACGCGGCAAATGAGATACTCACAGTAAGGAGCAACGGCGAGGTCATCTCAGGCAACGCAGTGGATATCATTGCAGGAATAACACAGAACGAGGTGGGCTATACCTTCGCGCCCGAGGCTATAAAGGCACAGGCAGTCGCTGCCTACACATACGTTCAGTTCTGCAATAAATACGGCACTTATCCCAACGTTATCGTTGCAAGCAATGTAAACGACTCGGTAAAGGTGCTTGTAGAGTCCGTTATAGGCGAATGTGTTTACTACGACGGCGAGATAATACAGGCTGTCTACTCAGCTTCCTCTGCAGGATACACAGCCTCCAGCGAGAACGTATGGGGCAACTACTACCCCTACCTCATCAGCAAGTACTGTGAGCTTGACAAGCAGTATGACCCCAACTACGGCAGGACAGCCACCTTCACAAGCAGCGATATCCGCGACAGAGTGTACAACAAGACAGGTATCTACCTTGAGGGCGACCCGTCCGAATGGTTCATGATAGAGGACTATGTCGAGGGCTACTATGTAGGTCAGATGAATATAGGCGGCTACCACAGCTACACCAACAGCGACGGCGATACGGTAAAGCTGACCGGTAAGGTGTTCCGCGAAAAGATAATGGGCTACGACGTGCGCTCGCACGCATTTGACATCGAGTACGACGCAGGCACAGATTCCTTTATCATCACCACCTACGGCTACGGCCACGGCGTTGGTCTCAGCCAGAACGGTGCTCATGCACTCGCGACCTACTGGGGCTATGACTACAAGGATATCCTGACATTCTACTACGACGGCTGCGAGGTCTATTAAAGACCACATCAAGCAAAACATAATAGCAAAAAGCGGTATCGTTTTTAGGCGATACCGCTTTTATTATTCTTATCCGATCATCTGATAAAGCTCGTTCTGATGGGCTTTTCGGGCTCGGGGAATTCTATTCCGTTCTGCTTTCCAAGCTCGATACACTTCAGCAGCCATGCCATGTTCTTGGCTAAGATACGGACAGTCTGGATTCCCTCCTCGTCCTGCATTACCTGCTCGCCGTTTGAGCCATGCACCTGATTCCAGTACTGCGACGATACAACAGGCATGCTGCAGATAGTCAGGTACTTGTTCAGCTGGTCAAATGCAGCCGAAGCACCGCCTCTGCGACAGCTTACGATATTAGCCGCAGGCTTGCCCATGAATGCGGATTTACCGGAATAGAATGCTCTGTCCATGAACGCTGTGATAAGTCCGCTCGCAGCTGCGTAATGCACAGGCGAGCCGAAGATAAAGCCGTCAGCCTCACGCGCCTTTTCAACAAAGCCGTTTACAGGGTCATCGTCCATAAAGCAGCGGCCTAAGCCCTTAGCACAGGCGCCACAGCCGATGCAGCCGCAGATAGGCTTGTTTCCTACCCAGAATATCTCGGTGTCGATGCCGTTTTCACCCAGCACCTTTGCTGCCTCACTCAGCGCGGTATATGTGCAGCCATGCTGATGAGGGCTGCCGTTTACAAGAATTACTTTCATTTTCGTGTCCTCCATGATTTGATAACTCTATTATATACTTTTTCTCCGCATATTTCAAGTGCCTTATCGCTTTTCGGGAGAGTTCACGCCATTGATTCCGCCAGCCGCTCCGAATACCGCAGAGAGTATCAGCTTCACCCAGAACAGCGTTCCGCCGAACGTTCCCCATATTATCGCGACAAGCGTCAGCGGCAGCATATACAATATGCCGCATAGAAAGCCTGATTTCAGTCCGTCACGCCGTTTGAGCCGCCCTGCCCTGCGCCCCGCAAAAAAGCAGGAGATAGCAGCTATTATCACTGCCGCGGCTCCCGAAAGGCCCTCGGCGGAGTCGGTCAGAAACAGCGCAAATGCCGCTGCCGCCGACAATACCAGCGTCACGATATAGCCTGTAATGACCCCTGCCGCATACGGCAGCATACGGTGCTCTCTTTTAACCCTGCGCATAGCTGTCCCTCACTTCTCTTTTTGTGATAAATATATGCGGCCACGACCCGAATTATGGCAGAAAGCTATTGCTAAAAAATAGTTTTTGTGCTACAATAAAGTTATCATTTTATAACGAGAAAGGAACCAACACCATGACAGCTTTTACAACTGCAGATATTCTGCTCCCGAAGCTTTCTGCCGAGGGAATGAATAAGTGGGCGGTAGTAGCCTGCGACCAGTACACAAGCGAGCCGCAGTACTGGGAAAAGACCGCCGAGATAGCAGGCGACGCGCCCTCCGCGCTGAAGCTTATCCTGCCCGAGGTGTATCTTGAGGCTCCCGACGCAAAGCAGCGTATCTCCGATATCAATGCGACAATGCTGAAATACCTCTCTGACGGTATTTTTGAGGAATACAAGGACGCGCTTATCCTCACTGTCCGCACACAGGCTGACGGCAAGGTAAGAACAGGTCTTGTCGGCGCTATCGACCTTGAAAAATACGACTACACAAAGGGCAGCACCTCAGAGGTGCGCGCTACCGAGGCTACCGTTGCCTCCCGTATCCCTCCGAGAGTTGAGATACGCCGCGACGCAGCTTTAGAGCTTCCCCATATCATGATACTCATTGACGATATTAAAAAGACCGTTATTGAGCCGCTTGAGGCGCGCCTTGATACCCTCGAAAAGGTTTATGATTTCGAGCTTATGCAGGGCGGCGGACACCTTGCAGGCTACCGTGTAAAGGGCGAGGACGAAAAGGCTGTTTTTGCAGCGCTTGATGTGCTTGCAGACAAGGACGGCTTCAACTCGCGCTATGGACTTACGGGCGAGGAGGTGCTGCTGTATGCAATGGGCGACGGCAACCATTCGCTTGCTACCGCAAAGGCTTGCTACGAGGAGAAGAAGGCTAACGGCTCGGCTGACGCAGTGCTTGCAAGATATGCGCTTGCAGAGGTGGTGAACCTCCACAGCGAGGCACTGGAGTTTGAGGCTATCCACCGCGTTATCGTGGACGTTGACACAGACGACCTCATGGCAAAGATGACTGAGGCGCTCGGTCTTGTAAAGGGCACAGAGGGTCAGAGCTTCACCGTTGTTCTTAACGGCGAAGAAGTTAATTACACCATTACAAAGGAAAGCTCCAACCTCACAGTCGGCAGCCTGCAGAGCTTCCTTGACGAGTATCTCGCAGCAAGCAAGGGCGTTATCGACTATATCCACGGCGATGATGTTGTAAAGAGCCTGTGCGGGGCTAAGAACAGCATCGGCTTCCTGCTGCCTTCCATGACAAAAGCTGAGCTGTTCCCCACCGTCATCAAGGACGGCGCCCTCCCGAGAAAAACCTTCTCCATGGGCCACGCACATGATAAGAGATTCTACTGCGAAGCAAGAAAGATACGCTGAGCGCGACGGCCTTGCGGTTTCTGAGTCAGACTGCGACAGATTAAAACGAGGACTTGAATTATGAATATGGTGAAGCTTGAGCGTATTTCCGATATGCTCAAAGATCAGGTTGAATGTGGCATCGTCAAGGGCGCTGCCGCCTGCGTGCTGAAAAATGGCCAGCCTATCTATAAGGGCTGCTACGGCATGGCGGACGAGGCGCGCGGAATAAAGTGGACCGAGGATACTATAGTGCGCCTGTATTCCATGACAAAGCCCATTACAGCCGCTGCTGCGATGATACTTATGGACAGAGGCCAGCTCGACCTGCAGGATAAGGTAAGCTGGTATCTCGAGGGCTTTAAAAACCAGAAGGTGCTGGACGAAAACGGACTTCGCGCCGCTGAAAGCGAGGTTACGATAAAGCAGCTGCTTGATATGACATCGGGACTTTGCTACCCTGATGACTGGTTCCCCGCAGGTGCGGAGATGTCAAAGCTCTACACTCGCCTTGACGAGGAATACAAGGCAGGCAATCCCTCGAATACGCTCCAATACGCTAACCTCATCGGTCAGCAGCCGCTTGCATTCCAGCCGGGTGAAAAATGGCTGTACGGTACAAGCGCTGATGTCCTCGGCGCTGTTATCGAGGTAGTATCCAAGAAAAAACTCGGAGATTTCCTCAATGAAGAGCTTTTCGAGCCGCTCGGAATGGTGGATACGGATTTCTACGTACCCGAGGAAAAGCTGTGCCGCTTTGCCGAGAATTACGAGCCCAAGGACGACAAGCTGGTTCCCTGCGAATGGCAGCATTTAGGGCTTACATACCTTTGCAGAAAGCCACCCGAGTTCCAGTCAGGCGGTGCGGGACTTTGCTCCACGATGAACGACTACGCAGCTTTTGCGACAATGCTTATGAACAAGGGCAGATATAACGGCAGACGGATCCTTAGCGAAAATGCGGTGCGCTATCTCACCTCTCCGCAGCTTACAGACAAGCAGCAGAGCGAGCTTACTTGGGATAGCATGATAGGCTACAACTACGGCAATCTCATGCGTATATGCAAGAGCGACGCTGACGGCGCAGGAATAAGCACCTACGAGGGCGAGTACGGCTGGGACGGCTGGCTTGGCTGCTTCTTTGCGAATGACCCTAAAAACGGCTATACCTTTATGTACTTCATACAGCGCTGCGGCGGTCTCGGACAGCGTCCGATCAGGCTGATAAAGCAGATAGTATACGGTGCAGAGGACTGATAAAAAACGATCCCCCGTTACCATTGTGACGGGGGATATTTATTGCAACATACAAAACAGCGAGGACCGAAGTCCTCGCTGAATTTTTATTACATGGAAGTTGTCTTGAACTGTCCAACCTCGTCGCTGAGAGTAACTGCAAGTGCGGAAAGCTCCTCGCTGGCAGCTGCACTCTGCTCTGCAGTAGCAGTAGTGTTGTGGATCGCTGCGTTTACGTTCTCCATACCGGAAGAGATCTGATCGATAGCAGCGGTCTGCTCCTCGTTAGCCTGTGCGATACCTGTCATTACGTCGGAGATATCAGCAACGCCTGCAACGATGCTGTCAAGAGCATCGGAGGTAACACCTGCAAGCTCTGCACCGCGGTTTACAGCCTTGATAGAGCGGTTGATGAGCTGGCCTGTGTGCTTTGCAGCGTCCGCAGACTTACCTGCAAGATTTCTTACCTCGTCAGCAACGACTGCGAAGCCCTTACCTGCATCACCTGCTCTTGCGGCCTCAATAGCAGCATTGAGAGCAAGGATATTGGTCTGGAATGCGATGTCGTCGATAACCTTCATGATCTGGCTGATCTCCTTGGAGGAGGTCTCGATCTCGCGGATAGCCTCGAGCATCTCGTTCATGCTGCGAGAGCCTTCCTCGGCCTGCTCGTTGGCACTCTCAACAGTTTCAAGTGCGCGTACAACGTTGTTTGTGTTAGCCTCGGTCTTGTTAGCGATATCCATGATAGTGGAGGTGATCTCCTCAACCGCAGCAGCCTGAGTAATAGCGTTCTGCGAGAGCTGGGTAGAGCCTTCAGCAAGCTGTGTAGCGCCTTCCTTGACCTCGTTTGCGGAGCGGGAAACCTCGCTCATGGTCTTGTTGAGCGAAGAGCTGATCATATCCAGCGAGGTCTTGATCTCGCCAAGCTCGCCCTTGTATTCAACAGAAGGAGTAACTGTAAGATCTCCGCCTGCCATAGATGTAAGCACATGCTTGATATCGCCGATACAGTCTGTCATGGTATTTACCATGGTGCCCAGAGCCTCGGACATATCCTGGATCTCGCCGCCTACGTTTGTGCTGGGAGCGGGGCTGGAAAGATCGCCTTCTGCAAATGCTGTAAGTCTGTTTGCAGTAAGTGTGATGGGAGCACAGATCTTGCTTACATACTTTGTGATAAACACTGCAACAGCAGCTGCAATGATAAATGCAATACCTGCGATAATAAAGCCGGTAGATACGAGAGTATTTACTACAGGAGCCCAGCGTGTAGCAACTGCGAGAGACCAGCCCTCAACACCCTCGATAGGTGTATAGCCTACAAAGTATGTCTCGCCGTTGATAGTAACCTTTTCAGAGCCGTCCTTGTATTCGAGCATTCTCTCGGAAAGAGAAGCAATGCCATTGAACTTGGAATCAAGGTTCTCCTTGTCGGAGAGCTTTGTCATCAGAGGAACGAACTCCTCGTTGCTTGTACCGATGATCTGTCCGTCCTTGTCAACAAGGAATGCAAGACCGCCATCTCCGAAGCTGATGTCAGCAAGAACATTGCTGAGCGTTGTTGTGGGAAGGCTTCCGTATAAGATGTAATCCTCACCCATGGATACGAAATACTTACCCATCATGAAAGCAGGCTCGCCTGTTACGTCGTGAGCGGTGGGACCGGAAATATAGGCACCCTTGGACTCTTTGGGTATAGTAAAGTAATCGCACTCGCCGATCTTTGTGCCGTTATAAGTTCTGCCGCTCGCATAAGCTACGCAGAAGTCGTTGAAGTTACCCATATCAGCATAATCCGCAAGCAGATCCAGCTTAAACTCATTAGTCTGTGAAGCATTAACAATGTTATTATTCTTGATAACAACATTGGTCTGCTGATTCAGATTAGCAACAAGGTCCTCTGTACTTCTTGCATACGATCCTGCAAGAGCCATAGCCTCATCGCTGTATGTATTATTGTAAGCGATAGTAATAGAAATGATAGAAACGACCGCCATTGTAACAGCAACCGCTACAATAGGGATCAGAGTCAGCTTTGTAAGCTTGCTCTTGAGGCTGCCCTTCTTGTTCTCGGACAGATCAAAGAAGCCGATAAACGCCTTGAAGCCGCTTACGCACTTGGTCTTTACTGTCTCAAAGAAAGAGCCCTTCTCTTCTGCAGGCTTTTCCTCCTCAGCCACACCTTCTGTAGCGGGAGCAGTCTCCTCAGAAACTTCCTCAGCAGCATCTTCCTTAGCAGCGGGAGCCACCTCGGCAAGAATAGCGGAGACCTCGTCAACTACGGGAGCAGCCTCTGCCTCTTCCACAGCCTCAGCGATCTTTTCCTTTTCCTTTGCCTCTGCCTCAGCCTTTTCAGCGGCCTTCTTTGCGTCAGCCTCAGCCTTTTCAGCGGCCTTCTTCGCGTCAGCCTCTGCCTTTTCAGCAGCCTTCTTCGCATCAGCTTCTGCCTTTTCAGCAGCCTTCTTCGCATCAGCCTCTGCCTTTGCAGCAGCCTTCTTCGCGTCAGCTTCAGCCTTTTCAGCAGCTTTCTTTGCCTTCGCCTCAGCCTTTTCTTTTTCCTTCTGAGCCTTTGCTTCAGCCTTGGCCTTAGCCTTTGCAGCCTTCTCAGCCTCTGCCGCCTTAGCCTTTTCTGCCTTGGCAGCCTGCTTTGCAAGCTCTTCTTCGTTTACAGCCGGTGTATTTTTTGTGGTTTTATCCTTTGCCTGACCTTTATTAGATGCCATATTGTAATGCCTCCTAGTTGCAAACTACGTCTTTTTACTATTATATCATAAGTGTGCAAATTAGTCAATGACACCAAAGGCAATTAGTTGACGAATATATCCACGATTTTTTGTGCATATCTGCCAATTTTCAATACTCGCCGCCGTTGTTTTTATACAGTTTAATGTGTCGGAAGGTCTCTTTTTCGCCTTTTTCCGCAAGCATAACGAGCAGGCTCTCTAGGAGATCCGAGGTCTCAGGGTGGATCACCCTTGTTTTTTTGGCTTTCAGGAAGTATTCCAGCGGGTAGCTGTCGGTGTAATCCTTACCCAAATATATCTTGCTTGCCGCTACGCGGTCACAGAACATCTCTATAACGTACTTCAGCGGCATTTTCACAGGCTCGTTGCGCTTTGTTTTGGGATTGTAGTCGAACCAGTACTCGAAATGGTGACGGTTCCTACCCTTGTGATGCAGCCATGCCTTTGAGTAGCCGTAGGCCTCGCGCTCCGCTTCATTGGGCGAGCGCGTGCCCTGATAGTATTTTGCGCCTGCGAAAAACTCGGTTGGCGAGTATTTGGACAGGTCATGACGAAGCCCCTGCCACAGTATTCCCGCCTTTGCGCAGTGAGCTATCACCTTATGGCGGTGCTTTGTTATAGTTCTGAAATGCCCGAAGGCTCCCTTTAGCGACATTATGACCTCCGAAAAGCCGCGCCGTTATCCCTCGCTTTTGTACAAGCTGCTGAACACAGGGCGCAGTCGTTTATAGAGCGGCACGGAAATAAGCGCCGCAACAAGTCCCTTCAGCATAGTGAAAGGCATATTGAACATGATAAGTACATCAAGCAGACCGTTGATATTACCGTCAAGCGCAGGGATAAGTCCCTTGTACATGCTTACAAGCGTATCTATCTCAGTGTGGAACGCTGCGGAATATGCAGGGTACACGATAAAGTAGTTGGACGCAATGCTTACAACGCCGCTGAGAACAGCGCCGATCACGCAGCCCACTATTACCAGAGAATACTTATGGAATTTCTTTGCCATAATTCCCGCAGGGAGAACAAGGCACGCGCTGAGAATGAAATTGGACAGCTCGCCTACGCCGCCTGTTGCGGTGGTCATAAGACCCTGCAGGTTTTTCAGCAGGCACACCAGCACGCCCGATATCGGTCCCATAGTGAGCGACGCCAGCATCGCGGGCATATCCGAAAAGTCAAAGCTGATAAATCCCGGCATAAACGGCACGTTAAAGCTCGTAAGCTCCGACAGCACTATCGACAGCGCCGCCATCAGCGCGGTAAATACCAGCTTTCGCACGTCTACGCGCTTTTGTGTTTTAGTTGTGGTTGTTGTGTTGTTCATCGTTTCCTCCAATTCCTCGGGAAAACAGAAAGCCGACACAGGGTGTCAGCCAATTCCGCCGCAACAACAATGCTTCTCTGCGAAGTCTGCTTTTTGCGGCAAGTGACTACCCTGCATCGGGGCGCAAATATGTACTCTGATATTAAAATACACACTTGTTCTGATTCTCTCCTCCGGACTTTAACCGTCGGTATCGGAATTTCACCGATTCAACCATAAAGGCTCGCGGACTATACCGCCGGTGGGGAATCTCACCCCGCCCCGAATCTTTTTGTGACCATTGTTTCATTTCGCCTGCATTATACTTTTTAGCCAAATCACCGCCTACTGCGTTAACGCTCCTCGAAAGGCACAAAGCCTTACTTCGTCGCGTTGCCTTGTATGCGATGATTTTTCTTAAAAAGTCTAACGCAGCCTCAATGAACCACTGTTCACTGAACTAATAATTATATTTTGTGGCAAATAGCCACTGCTACATTATATACCTATATGTCGATTTTGTCAATAGCAATTATCGGCTTATTCGATATTCTGGATCTGCTCGCGGATCTTTTCGATCTCGCTCTTCT
>JAZNWG010000430.1:0-2417 GCA_045593225.1 Oscillospiraceae bacterium | reverse complement strand
ATGATATTGACAGCGCTGCTTTCCGAGGGCCATATACTTATCGAGGACGTACCCGGCGTAGGAAAGACAACTCTTGCTATGGCGCTCGGTAAAGCAACAGGCCTTGCGTTCCGCAGAGCGCAGTTTACTCCTGATGTTATGGCGTCGGATATAACAGGCTTTACAATGTACAATAAGGAAGAAAACCGTTTTGAGTACCGCTCGGGCCTTGCAATGACAAATATCCTGCTTGCCGATGAGATAAACCGTACCTCGCCCAAAACTCAGTCCGCACTTCTTGAGGCAATGGAGGAAAAGCGCGTTACTGTTGACGGCGTTGTAAGACCTCTGCCTTCGCCGTTTATTGTTATCGCAACGCAGAACTCGCAGGGCTATGTCGGAACGTTCCCGCTTCCCGAGGCGCAGCTCGATCGCTTCCAGATAAGGATAAGCATGGGTTATCCCACAGTCGAGGAAGAGGTAAGCATCATGCTTGACAGACTTTCGGGAAATCCTGCCGATGATGTCAATTCTGTAATGACAGCCGAGCAGCTTGCCGAGTGTATCGAAGACGTTAAGAACGTAACATTTTCCGAAAGCCTTTGTACTTATGTAGCGCAGCTTGCTGCTGCAACGCGCGCTCATCCTGCGGTAGAGCTCGGTGCAAGCCCCAGAGCTTCTCTTGCGCTGATGAACGCAAGCAGGGCATATGCTTATATCAACGGCAGGGATTATGTAGTTCCCGAGGATATAGCAAAGCTCATAGTTCCTGTATTTTCACACAGAATATCGCTTCGACAGGAGATGCGCATGAAAAAGCAGACAGTAAACAGTGTTCTGCAGGACGTGCTGATGTCCGTTACTGCTCCTGTAAGAAGCCGCTGATAGGAAGAGTTATGAGTAAAAACAGATTTTTGTATTTGCTGTTTTTCCTGGCTTGCCTTGTGTTTTCGGCAGCCTATCAGAGCCGTATCTCAGCAATCCTGCTGATTGTTGCTGCTACGTATCCGATCATTGCGGCTGTATTTACAGCAATAAGCCTTTTTACGCTTCGCGTGGGCTTCGCTGAAAACCGTTCTGTCCATGAGAAGAACGAGGTCTTTGAGCTGGCGCTGTATTTGCATAATAACTTTCTGTTCCCGTATGCCCCTGCAGAGCTGGATTGCCTTATTCCCGATACCGATACGGGACTTTTTCTGGGTAAGCAGATATTTGTGTGTGTTGCTCCGCTAAAAAAAATTTGTTTATTCGTTCCTTGTATGCACAAGTATCGTGGCTCATTCGAAGCAAGGATACCTCATATTTCGGTATATGATCCGCTGAAGATAATTCGTTTCACGCGCCGTACCGATAAGACTATGCAGCTCGTATTTCTGCCAAGAAAGATTTCGATAGACAAGCTTGCTGATATCTATGCAGGCGAGCATGGTCCTGTTCCCGATCAGCAGTCTACAGGAGAGAAGGACGATTTTTCGCACGTGCGTGAGTATGCGATCGGTGATGTGTTCCAGATGATACACTGGAAGCTGACAGCAAAATATGACGATCTTATGGTAAAGCAGTATGATACCAACAAGGATCGCCGTACGATTATATTATGTAATTTTTCGTATGGGACAGCAACTCCCTCAGCAATACTGCGACAGTCAGATGCTGTGATCGAGACCGCGATAGCAGTCGCGATGTCCGTGACGCGCTCGGGCGTAAAATCGGTGATAGATACAGGCACGGTCGAGGGTGGCAGCTGCGAGGTTTCTGACAGATCAACATTTGACCGCTTTTATGATGTCATGTCTGTTCTGCCGCTGAAGCTCAATACAGTTGATTTCACAAGTCTTGTTCACATGTACACGTCATCGGATACGGCCGCAATGTTTATAATAACTCCTGTATTGAACGAAGGGATACTCGCTGCAGCCGAAACAGCAGGGGAGCAGCTTTCGGGCGCTGTTGTACTGATCTATATAAATCGTACAGGACGATCGGTAACGCTTGCTGATAACGATCATCGTTTTATCTATGCAGAGATTTGCGGAGATACAGAAGATGCACTTCCTGCTGCTGCCGAACAGATATTGTCTGATTATATGCAGCTTCATCAATAAAGTAAGATGCGCTGTCGTATTTTGTGTACGGCAGCGCATATAAATTATATTATTTTTGAAAAAGTGCTTGACAAAAAGGCAGATATATGATAAAATAATATGCGTAGTTTGAATACGCTATATCGGCATTTGGAGAATTACCCAAGTGGTGAAGGGGCTCCCCTGCTAAGGGAGTAGGTCGGGTAACCGGCGCGAGAGTTCAAATCTCTCATTCTCCGCCAGCAACTATACCGTGATTGATATGATTCAGTCACGGTATTTTTGTTTTAAATGGCAGGCGCTTGATTTTCGCGACATAAACATGATTTTCGCGCATAAATGCTTGAAAAAATT
>JAZNWG010000429.1:0-2851 GCA_045593225.1 Oscillospiraceae bacterium | reverse complement strand
AAAAGATCGCTGAGCTGTGCGGTTTCGACAACGATGTGCATTTTATGCGACAATTCAAAAAAAGAAATGGACTTACAGCAACAGAATACAGAAAACTCCCGCAAAACGCTTGACTTTTTGCGGGAGAATATGCTATACTGTCTCAGTAAAACTTAATATGGTGTTTTCTTTGCTTAACCACCGTTAAAAAACAAGGAGATTTTTTATGCCAAAAAACAAACTCAATGTGCAGACCATTGCACGCCTTGCAGCTGTTACAGCTTTGTACGCTGCGCTGACCATAGCTCTTCAGCCTATCTCATTCGGACTTGTCCAGCTTCGTGTGTCGGAGCTTCTGGTGCTGCTCTGCTTTTATCGCAGGGATTACAGTATCGCGCTGATACTCGGCTGCTTTATCGCAAACTGCTTCAGTCCTATGGCGCTGATGGATATGGTGTTCGGAACGCTCGCAACAACGATTGCAGTAATTCCGATGTTCTCAGTAAAAAATATCTGGATAGCTTCTCTTCTGCCTGTCATCAGCAACGCAATAATTATAGCCGTCGAGCTTTATATTGCCTTCGCACAGCCTATCTGGCTCGGAATGCTTACCGTCGGTGCAGGCGAGCTTGTCGTGATAACGATTGTGGGCTGCCCGCTGTTCAGCTTTGTTCTACAGAAAAACAAAAGCTTTATGCAGGCTATCGGCTCCCGTAAAAGCATTGACAGCAAATAAAAAAATATGCTGCGCATATATAAGGTATGCGCAGCATATTTTTTTATTCAATTTTTTCTTATTCCCAATCACGCATTGCTTCTAGCATTAGCTGCAGCATTAGTTGCAGAGCTTACATAGGTATTGATCGTGCTCTTGAAGTTTGCGAGAGTGTTATCGTACGGAGCAAGGGCGAATATATCCACCATATCAGTAAGATATCCGCAACCGCTGTTCAGATAACTGCTTGCAGTGCCTGCGTAAGAAGAACCGGAAAGAATATCATAGTATGCCTGTGCAGCATAGGTATACTTAGCCGCCTTCATGTATGTGTTCACATTGCTGCCGAGAGTATCAAGGAACTTGCCGCTGAAGGTGCTTTCTGTTAGCTTGCCGATCTTGGAATTGAGAGTGGAATATGCAGATGCAGCATTGTCAACAGCATTTGCTGCTTCTCCGATAACATCAGCGAAATACTGAGCTCTGTCAGCATTGGTCTGAGCAGATGTGTTTAGTGCGGAGAAGGAGAAATTCTTCTTTGCGTAGCTTCTGAATCTGCTCATATAATCGTCGCAGCTGGACTCGTACTTGCTGAAGCTGGTTGCGCCTACAACATAGTTGCAGTAATCAACATAAATATCCTCAAGTCCCTTGAGTGCATTATATGCCTTGCTAAGCTCACCACTGGAAGGCTTTGCAGCGCTTACTGCAGCAGAAACAGTGCTCTTGCCTGCAGATATAGACTTGATAGCAGCAGAGCCGAATGTGCCTGCGTAGAAGGACTTTGCGGCAGTGTCTGCGCCTCTGTCATCAAACGCCATAGCATAAACAGTATTTCTTGCAAATGCATCTACCTTACCGATCTCACCTGCAATAGTCTCATAAGCGCTGATGAGTGCATCGCGCTCCTTGTTCTGGGAGATAACAGTAGAGGAAGAATAATATCCGCCGCCCTGTGTAGCAGGAGTAGCTACTGTCGTAGCAGATGTGGTCGAAGCCGATGTAGGCTTTGCAGTACTTGTAGGTGTTGTTCTGCTGGTTTCGGATGTAGCGGGTGTTGTAGCGCTGGTGGAAGCCGAAGTGGTAACAGTTGTATCTTCGGGCTCATTGTCCTTAACGGGCTGGGACTGGACAGGCTCAGTTGCAGTAGACTGAGTTGTAGTTACTTCAGGCTCTGTTCCACCGGCATCAAGCTCGTCGGGAGTTGTAGCAGTCGTAGTAGTGGACGAAGTTGTAGTATTAGGCTTGCTGGTCATGTCTTCCTTCTCAGCAGTAAACGAGGGAAGCAGGATAGCACCGATAACGATAGCTATAACAGCAACAGCGATAAGCGAAGGAATGCTGAAGATTCCAAACAGCTTGAAGGGCTTGCTCTCCTTCTTGATCTTTCTTTCAGAAGGACGCTGATATTCAGGACGCTTGGGAGCGCCGCAGTTCTGACACACAAGTTCCTTTTCATACATATCCTGTCCGCAGTTGCGGCAATAGATAAGTCTTCCGAGATCCACCTCAGCCTTAGTGTCCAGGCTGTCGCTGGGCTTAGCGGGAGCAGTGGACGATGTTACGGCAGCAGCCATAAATCCGCTCGCAGTATCCTCGGGCTCAGGCTCATCAAATACAGAGCTATCCTGAACAGGCTCTGTTTCAAGCGCTTCAGGCTCCTCATACTGAGGCATGGGTGCAGGCTCGGGCTCAGAGTATGCAGGGATATCGGAAACTGCAGCAACAGCAGCAGCGGCAGCAACACCCGCGCCTACGTAAGCGGTAGCGCTGTCATTATCCTTATTCTCTGCGGGCTCATCATCGAACAGGGGAATATCATTCACATCGGAAGCATCATAACCGCCGTTTTCATAAACATAATTTTCTTCTGCAGTCTCGCCGTCTTCGCCATATACAGGAATAGCAAATGCAGTATCTTCCTCTGCAGCAACAGGCTCCTCGTATGCAGAAACTTCTTCTGCGACCTCAGGCTCGTATGCAGCAGGCTCCTCGTATGCGGGAACTTCTTCTGCGACCTCAGGCTCGTATGCAGCAGGCTCCTCGTATGCGGGAACTTCTTCTGCAGCCTCGGGCTCGTATGCAGCAGGCTCCTCGTATGCGGGAACTTCTTCTGCGACCTCGGGAAGTCGGATCGTAGCCATGTCGTTCTGTGAG
>JAZNWG010000428.1:0-40237 GCA_045593225.1 Oscillospiraceae bacterium | reverse complement strand
GGTATAACCTGTGCATATTTGATTTTTCGAAGGATCTTATTTTTATTCTTTTTGCTTTTGTTTTTCTTTGACATAGCCGAATATCCTTTTATAAAATCAATCAATGTTTGTTTTTCTTTATATGTTCTTCAATAACATGTTCCCATGTGGTGTTTTCAGGAACATTGCAATCCTGTTCGTTTTCAAAACGATCGATGATGGTGTCAATGTCCGCGTCATCGAATATTGTGTTATCATATCCGAGATCTTCAATGTGTCGACAAGCATCATCATAGAGATACTCTCTGTCTCTTTCTCGGAATGCCTGCTCAAGTTCAGCAGCTGTGAGCTCGATCTCGATATCGAGAGGTCTTGAGTCAGAATCGTAAGGGTTTGATATTATTCTTTTTACACGCATGTTTTACTCCTTATCTGCGACATCGCCGCAATATGTGTATTCAGGATGAATACGCAATGTTTCCTTGATGGCGGCACGCTTGATGCTGTCGCTATCGCACTTTTCGACGTTGAATACACCGTCATCGGTAACAACGATAGTAAGCTCGTTACAAGCAAAGGCGTCACGAATGCGTCTACGATGTGTACGTTCGGCGATCTCGCGCGTGATATTGTATGTTTTGTTGTTTTCTGTAGGGAAAGTTGTGTTTGTCATGTTTGTTTCTCCTTTCGCTGTCTTATCATCAGCCGCCTGCGGCGGCTGATATGTTGCTGTCATTTGTTCTACGGCGTGAACGGCATTACGTAATCTTCACTGATATTTCTTACACTGCTGTCTTCATCAAAATGGATGACAAGGATATCAGCTCTCAGTGTCTGTCTTATTTCCGTAATGTGTCCGACACCAAATTGTTTGTGCTTGATGAACTCGCCTATTCTGTAGTTATGGTATTTAGGCGCTATAGGCGCAGTCTTTTTCTGAGCAGTTGTTTTGGGATTCTGCTTTGTGATTATGCAGTATATCTGATGCAAGAACTTATCAACAATGGAGCGGTCTACAGAAACTCTGTATAAAGCGTTGTTCTTGATGTTCCAGAGCATCGTGTACGGTCTTTCAAAGAGAATACTGTTGATACCAGCCTGTAGGAAATCCTCAGGACGAATGGCGTTTCGGTATTCTACCTGCCATACTGTGTCCGACTGTAAAGCGTCACATATGCCGTGTATCGTTACATCCCAGAGCTGCATGCTTTTTTCAATCTGTGTTTTTTCATTTCTGTCAAGTCGTTCTGAAAGCCTGTCCATCAATGCGTTGTGCTGATTGGGGGTGACGAACGGCAATCTGACTTGATTATAGTATCGGTTCTGCTTTGTAAGCAATGATACAAGCTGCAAAAGCTTTTGCTCGGGTGTAAAACCGCTGAGGTCAGGCATTTTCTTATCACGCTGCTCAAAAGCCGACTGAAGTTTTACGTCTATGTTGTAATTTTTGAAGAATACGGCTTTCTGATATTCACGGATACAGGGTGACAGGTCTATAAGACCATCCTTTTCGTTGATATCAATATCGGATTCGATCGTGTCAACGCGTGTTATATCAAGCATTTCGTAGCCACGTGTTATTTCCTCAACATACTTGAAGTCGAACATTTCATATATGTAGGCATGTTCGAGAGGCTTCCGCTCGATGGGTGTCATGAGTGTTTTTTCTGATAGCAGGTCGATATTTTTACCGTGCTTCATACTTGTTACAAAAATTATCTCATTCTTCCCTCTTGAAGCTGCGACACAGAAAATATTACGGAGAATATCACCGTCTGTGTCAGGCTGGCGGCTTCGCATCTGCCAATATGCTTCATCCCAGTCAAACACAACACAGATAGGCTTTTCCATACCCTTTGAGCTATCAAAAGTGGTGAAAATAGCGGTATTGTTGTCGGGCTCAACATTGGCGTCGCCATCTTTGATGCGAGCATAGACTGTTTTTTTGTTGAAGCGATCAGGATAACGCTCTTCGAGCGTATTCAGCACATCCGACATTGCGCCGGTCTTAGCTCCGAGACAGAGTATGTCGCCGGGGTTTTTATTCTTGAGGTAGGTTACTACGGAGCCCTTGCCCATTTCACGTACGATGCAATTGGAATTCACACCTGTTATAGTCTTGCCCCATATGCGTCCAAGCTTTGCTGCTAGTTCAGGCTGCAAGCGGAAGCACTGTGTGAACTCAAGCTCAACGTGTGTGCCGAGAAACCCGTCTGACCACTTTGCAACATCGAGTGTGGTCTTATCGTATATTTTCTGAGACATGTCCCCCACCATGATTATCTGCATTCGAGGGTTTGTGGACTTGACGTATTCAAGCATTTCAGCAAAATCAAGCTCGATGTCCTGATATTCGTCGATTATCATGATATCAAAGCGTGGAATGGACAGTCTGTTTTCAGTGAATATTCTGATAGAATCGGACATGCTGCAGCGGATGCCGTTTCGCACAAGATATGGATACACGAAACCGTGATAGTTGGTCACGACGACATTCGGGTTCTTTATCTTCGCCTTTGCATCGACTTTGAGCAGCTTGTTGTATGTAAGATACAGGATCAGTTTGTTCTTGGAAAACAGGTCACATAGTGCCTGAATTGCAGTTGTCTTACCTGAACCGATACACGCCTCAACGCGGACATTTTGTCCTGATAAGGCGGTGTTACAGAACAACTGCTGTTCGGTTGAAAGTGTATTAAAGTTTATATGTTTTCACCTCTTTTATTTGGATGGGCTGTTAAGCCAGTCTCTGATGATATCACTTGTTGATTTATTTTCGCAAAACGATCTGTCACAATCGGTGTCTTTATGTGGACAATAGCGACATATGTCGTTAATTGTGGCATCAAAGATTAGATCTGTTATTTCTTCGATTGTCATGCTGCGTATTTTTTCATAGTTTGTTGGCGTGGAGTCAAAACCATGCGTTTTCGCTGTTTTCTGGCATGCTTTTCCGCCAAAATCCAAACAACAGCCTGTTGCAACAGGACATCTGTCACATACTATGTTCATTTTCAGATTCCTTTCTTTCTGGCGTATCGATTGTCTGAACAGTTGGGACATGTGGTCTTCTTATTGTTGCGGTGGCAGGTTTTCCTAACAAAAATAAAAACAGGAATGTGTCCCATGTCATGTTGTAGAGAATATTTGTTTGTTCGGACCTGTCTTTCAGAACGATAAGACCGTCGTTTTCTTCAACAAAAAAGCGTTCGATCTCGACGCAAACGTTATTTTCGAGGCGTTTTTCGAAACTGCATATTTCGCTGGGAGAGTAACTTCTGTTGAGCAATAATGCGGGCATTACTTTTCCTCCTTTTCGATCACGGGCTTGATGTCACGAAGCTTGACTATAGCTTCAACTTTGTCATGACCCTCGACGCCATCCAAGAGTGCGCGTATTTTCTTTGGGTTGACAAAAGCAAGTATGGTTCCTGTTGTGCGGACACGAGGACAGTGTGTTCCAAGATCTACTGTTCCCGAGATTATGAATCTATCGTTTATATTCCAAGACATATTTGTCTGTTCCTTTCGTAATTCAATTATCGTTTTGTCTGAAGTAATCAACAAGCATAGGCGGTATTTCTGTTATGTGCGTGACACCGTTTATGTGCCATTCAAGAGTATCATCTTTTCGTGCATGCAAGCATTCAACGATGTTGATTTCTCGCATTTTTCGTGTGCCGCGTTGTTTCAGATAAATTTTGTTGTTTTCTTCAAACATCATATCAAGAGAGATGCATTTCAATATGCTTAATGCAGCTGACACGGGGACTGCTAACATAGTGCAGACGCCAATCGCGTTTATATTTTTGTTTATGATGAGTACTATAACTATTGCTGTTATAACTGCTTTTGCGAGTGTGTCGCATAACACGACTATAAGATTATTGGTGGTTGCTGTGTGTATGTGTTTCATCATGTTATTTCTTTTCCCCTTTTGCACTATCATTTATCGCAGTATGTCGGTGCAAAACAAACCGACGCCGTTCTGACGGCGTAGATCAGAATTTAAACTCAATGCAAGGAGAAATACTGAAAACGGATGCTTTGGCCAGAATATTGCAGATCGTAACAAATTTGTTTATATCATCAGCATCGCTGTCCATTGCCGATTTTATGGACATAACATCCGGTGCTGTCACATACGGTATCGCAATGCGAAAATTATGCAGCATTCTGTCTGTGTTTTTTTCACCCATATGTGTCATTGTCCATTTTGCTTTTTCCATGATATTTGTTGCAAATTCAACATCAGCCTTTGCTTCTATTGTTTTTGTTATGTTGTTGCGAGTAAGTAATATTGTCATATTGTATTCCTTTCTTTGTCACTTTTTTGTAACAATATTGTAACATTTTTGTTACAATTATTTTTCTGTGTAACATTTTTGTTACATTTTTGTTACACGTTGGTAAAACCGTAGCAAGAAGGGCTGATGCAAAACACATCAACCCTTTGTCTTGCTTGTTTTAGTATGCGCGATTATGTTTCGCGTTTTTTGGATACAAACATGAGTGCCGATGTCAGTGCCAGCAATGCTGAAAGCATTGTGTAGTCAGTGGCGCTTGTGTTCGGATTGTCCTCGTTATTGTCGGGATTTTCCGGCGGTGGCTCAGGTTTGTCATCGGGTTCATCTTCGATGGGCTCATCTGTTGCATCTACTGTTTCATCAGGTGTATCGATAATCTCGTCAGGTTCTTCTGTTTCGATCGTCGGCTCTTCTGTTTCAACAATAGGTTTGTCAGGAACAGGCTTTTCGGGTTCACCGTCGTTGATCCAATTGATGATCATTGTATATGTACGGGTATTACCGGCTTCTGCTGTAACAACATAATCAGGCGGGTCTATCAAAGATATAGCGGCATTTGCTGCGGGTTTGATCGATTTGCCGTACCAGTTGATCGTATCAGGTATAGCTGTCGACGCCTTTTCGCGTAAGCTTTCCGGAATATTCAATGTGATCGTGTTTGCTATCTGGTCGATAGAAGCGTTGATGCCGAATATTGTATAGTCCCAGATGCGAGCGGTGTCGTTAACCGTTGGTGTCAAAGGTGGCACAACAGGTCGGGTGCCGCCTGTTGACGATTTTGTCCAGTTGACTGTTACTGTGTATTCAACCGTTACGGATGGGTCTTCAGCAAATACGGTGTAGACAAGCGAATCATCTGTGAGATCCACAGGTGTTGTATCGCTTGGCGTAAGAGCATATCCCCTCCATGTGATATCAGGTACCACATTCGTAAAATCCGCCTTTTTATTTTCGGGTATATTGAGCGTTATAGTTTTTGTCGTCTGGTCGATCTTAGCTGTAATATTGTTCACTTTGTAACGAGTTATTTCAGCTGTTGTATCCAGCGAATCAGGCGCAGAATCATCTATCCAAGAAATTATGATGTCATAATTTTTCTTGATATCAGGATCCTCGGCTGTGACTGTGTATGTTATGTCATTGGTCAGGTCCACAGAGCCATCAGGCGTCAAAGTTTTGCCTTTCCATTCGATGACAGGCGTTACGTTTGTCATAGCTTGTTTCTTTGATTCGGGTATACGCAGTTTGATCGTACCATTTTCTTGATCGATGATACCTGTGTATCCGTCTGCTGTGAACTTGGTGATTTCAGCAACAGTTGACATGGGGATGATCTCTGTTGTGACTGTATATGTACGGTCACCGCTTAATTTACCGGTTACCACATAAGTGAGTACATTTGTAAAGTCACGGGCTGTGGTATCGTCAGGTGTCAATACAGCGCCAACAGAGGTTATGATTTCGTTCGGAACGATGTTCGTCCAATCAGGCGCATTGGGATAATCCTTGATAGTCAACGTGATAGTACCCAAGCTTGCTCCGATGTTGGTAATCGCACCCTCGACATTATCAAGCTCGAAATGCGTGATAAGATTGTCGTACTGATCAGCAGCGTTCACGATTACTGTGTACTCGTTTTCATTGAGACCGTCTTCTGATTTGACAGTATACTTGACTTCCTCTGTGAAGTCCTGCTTTTCTGTCACTTCGGGAGAAATGTCAGCACCTTCAGAGTATACGACCTTGGATGGGGGAACGTCAGAAACGTCAACGCCGTAAGGCAGGTCAACCGTTATGGTCTTTGCTGTCTGGTCAATGACGCCTTCGTAGCCGAGAATCGCAAATTCTGTGATTTCAGCTCCGTTCTTCTGACGGATAACGTCTACGGTGTATGTTACTTCGCTATTGTCAGGCGCAACAACAGTATACGTCTGAGGTTGTGTAAAGTCACGCTCGATGCTGATGCTGGGGTATATGCTCTTTCCCTCAAAGATGAGGCTGTCAGGTGTTACGTCAGTGATATTCACTGTTTCACTTACTGTGACAGTGATAGTCTTTTCATCTTCGTCGATAATACCCTCTTCCCCGCCAAGCTCAAATTTTGTAATCTTAGCGGTGTCGTCAGAGAGAAGATTTGCAACGATTGCGTATGTCTTTGTAGTATCATTCTGCGAGGTGACTGTGTAGGTTGCAGTAGTGGCAATGTCGTCAGTTAGCGTAACAGCTGTTGTCTTGGACGGGCTGATTTGCTTGCCTGCATACGACAGTACGCTTGGAACAACGTCTGTTGTGCTCAGAAGTGCGGGAATGTTTAGCGTAATAGTTCCGTTCTCATGGTCGATAACGCCGGAATAGCCCGAATATACATATTCGTCAATACGAGCGTCAGACGAACCGAGAGCCTTCACGGTCACTGTATACTGAACGTTTTGCATACCTGTTGTGCTCAATGTGTACACGACAGGGGCACGGAAGTCCTGTGTCGCATTGCTTGTCGGAGCGATGCTTTCTGCGGAGTATACGATGTTTGTAGGTGTGAGTGCACTTAAATCAGTGCCTGCCGGTAACTCAACAGTGATCTGTCGTGTTGCATGATTGATGTCGCCTTTTACACCGTTTATCTCGTATTCGTAAATACGCATCGTATGTGTGGACTGTGTCACAGTAACAGCATAGTCAACTGTTGTATCATCGTCTTTGGTCACTGTGTAGGTCACAGGATTGCTGAGGTCGACCCTTGTGCTTTCAGACGGAGTAAGATATTTACCTGACCACTCGATCTCAGGCTGAATATTCGTGAGACTGCCCATTTTAGGAATGATCACAGAAATCGTATGGTTTATCTGGTCGATAAGACCGTCGAAACCGTATACAGAGAACTGTGTAATGCCGCCGTCAAATGGAATTATTTCACCGGTGATCTCCACATCTGCGTCAGGCATAATGAACATCATTTCTGTTAACGGTGTTCCGTTTATTGCCAGGTTGGTCACGGTATAGCCTTTAGCAATATCGTTTTGCAGACGAATGGTCTCACCTGCTATAGACACTGTTGTGGAAGGAACGATCGTTCCGTTCTCAGAACCTGTCAAATTCACAGTGATATAACGAGCGGTTCCGAATACAGGCTGAATAGTCGTATCAGCTGCATATACGGTATAGCCGTTGATTGTGTAATCTGTCGGATCGGATGCACGGCGTGCAAAAGTCTGCGGCTGTGAGTCTGCTGTAGACGGAATACGAGACGTAGCTCCGTCATAGAAAGACTGCAATGCGTATGCAAATGTCAGTCGTTCGTCTGCAACTACTTCATTTGTAGGCACAGACGTGTTTCGCTTGACGTACACAGAACCGTCTGATGTGATTTTGTCTGCCAATCCAAGCACTTCAACGTATCCGCCGTCAGCGGGTAACATTGTAAGCTTGTAAACAGGTTCGAAGTTCACATCATAGGTTATGATAACTCTCTCAGGAAGGTGCATAGCCGCGAGACCTGTGAAAGCGTCTTGCTCCCATACAAGTTCGTCAGTCAAGGGGTTGTAAACAGAGAATGCATCTATAACCGTCCAGCTTTGTGAACGGCGATACTGCGAAGAACCGTTGTCAAGTGCATATGCAAGTGAGCCGTCTGTATAGCAATCGGGGTCAGATGTATCAAACTCGATAACAGAAAGCTCATCAAGAGCTTTTGTTATGTTACCGTGAGAGCTATCGTCATTGTCTGTACCATAAAACCAACCGCCATAAACGCTTGAGAGATTGGATTCAACGTTCCACGAGTCAGGTGTTGTTGTATCGGCATTGTAATACTGAGGAAGAACTGAATGTCCCGATGGTATCAGAACGTTGCCCCACGCCATGTTGTCCTGTAAGAGGTAACTACCCATCCAAGGAACGTCACCGAAACAAATCACAGCAGTATCATCGTATTTATCTCTGTAATAAGAGCTATCCGAAGACATACTCACAAAGCCTGTTGTAACGCCCTCTGCTGTTTCCGATGGAGTCACAGTTGTCTGAGCGTTGGGTAAATCCAGAAAGATGTTGTTGAAAACAAGATTTGGATTACCATAACTAAACACAGTGTTAGAGTGTACTTGCGTCAATGCCGATTTCGGAGATGTAGTATTCGAGGTCATATAGGCATTTGCCAGAATGAACGGGTTACCATTAAAGCACTGACCTCTCAGATGGAAGCCTATTGTAGGAGTCTCTTCATGTCCGTCAGCGTATTCAACATCAATATACAGACCGTTAATCATGCCCGACATCAAACCGTTTTGGGAAATGGAATCACAAACAATAACGTTTGTGTCTGCGGTTGCCTTTTTGGTGTTCTTCGAGATAATTGTAAGGTTTTCTAAGGATTTTACATAGTTATACGACGAGTTTGAGTTGCTCTGTCCGAACAATGTAGTGTCTGCACCAGAAAGTGTCAGACTGTCAAGCAGTATCGTGCTGTTCTCGTATCGTCCTGCAAACTCTCCGTAATTACCTGAACCTTGCAGGATAACTTCGTCTTCGAACACAACATCATCGGAATCGCTTGTCATGACGATTATCGAATCAACTAAGCCCTCAAGACAAACAGGTGGACAGTTGTCATTGGTGTATTGACCATTGTCGTAAGAGTTGAAAACTGCTGTTTCGTCAAAATGAACATAGAATTCGGAGTTGACCCACATCATTCCATTGTCGTTGTAGACGCGAGAAGATGGTAACAACTGACCTTTGTAGCTTACCGATACAATGGAATTTTCGCAAATCTTTGCTCCAGAACTGTTGTATCCGAAGATTGGAGTTGCATAGCCTCTTACATCAGGGCAATTGATTTTCGAGTTACGAACTCGGTTACAGTTTATCAGACCTACATATCCCCAATCAGAACCATACGGCGAAATCAGATTGATTTCACTGTTGGTTATCTCACCCTTAGTGAGCCACAGGATAGGCTCGTCGTTCTTTGTGTAATGAGACAGGTTTATTGTTATCTCAGAATTATCAATGATAGAGTTCTTTATTGACGAGTCATAGTCACTGAAAAACAGAGGGTCTTTTCCTGTATTACCGCTGTTGTATGCAGGGTTGTCGTTTACATGGATATCGAACTTGGAGTCCTGTATCGCATTTATTTCAAATATGCCGTTGTAGCTGTTGTTATATGCTTGTGCTGTAGATCCTGTGTATTTAACTTCACAGTTGTAAAAACTGATACCACCACTTACAGTATCACCGTTGAAAGCAAAGCAGTCAGATGTCATGTCAATTTTGCTATCTGTCAGACTTTGTGTGGAATTCTGCATGGACGCATATGCGGATATATTGTTTCTTTCAAAAGACACGTATGTCTCCATGTTTGAAACGATTCCGCCGGCATATATCCATGCGTGACGACCTGTGTTTTTGACAGTGAAGTCACCCATGTAAAAACCATCAACTGTTCCTGTGCTATATGGGTTAGCGGCTATGAGTGCCTGACCGTCATATGCCAGTTCGTGAGCAGCGTTCACTGCGTTTTCATCGGCATCAACACAAACATTCTGAATGTGACCATTGTTTATATAAACAAAGAAGCTTGATGGCGTACTGGAAAACGTTGTGTTTATCACACTATCGCCGACTGCTGTCGGTTCAATATAGTACCAGTCACAGTCGCTTATCAGATTGTTATTCTCGTACACAAAGCTTTCTGTGTTATAGGTGGTTGTTCGTAACGAACATCTGCGTATCTCACCATTGTTTGTGCCAACGATATGACGAGATACACCCTGTTCGCCGATACCTTCGCTTTCGAGAAGCGAGTATGCGTAGAAGTCTACATCAGATATCGCACCTGCTGTTGCGCATATTACAGCTGGACCATTTGTATTCGCAACATCCAATTCAATATGACCGTTCTTCAGAACACCTGTTTTGTTTATCGACCCAATAAAGTCGTTGCTCACGCCTTTTATCGCATAGCCGTTTAAATCAAATGTGCCGTCCAAACCATAGCCATCATGATATCTGTTAGGGAATATGGATATTGGCGCGGCAGACATATCAATGTCTGCGCCAAGCTTGATGTATTTACCCTTAAAAGATGGATTATCGCAGGTCAGATGGTTGTACTGAGCAAGAGACGTGGCATCTGTTGCCCAATTTATCGTCCATGTTTCAAACGCTGCAGGCGCGAAACAATTCGAGCTGATAAGCTTGTATCTGCCGTCATTGGTGTATGTGCCTGTGTCAGTTCCGTCAAGCGTATACAGCGTTGCCGTATTGTTCTGTTCTACAGGAATGGTAACAGTAAGAACATCGCCTGTGTTTGCTCCTGTCTTGGTATCTGCGCCCCAGATACTGATGCCCTTCTTGTATACACGAGGGATAGTAACTGTGAGTTCCTGCGCTTGTTCGTCCAAGGTCACATTTACATCGTAGCCGTAGAACTTGGGCAAGGAAATACCGTCAACACTGCAATCCACGGATGTTTTCACTGTAGAAGTCAGAACATCATCAGTATAGACGTTCAGTGTTACCAGTATGGTATCGTCATTTACGGCATCCCAATCGTAAAGTACACCTACCTTATAGCTCGGCGCACCGAAATGCCCAGCATAAACGATTGAGTCAAGCGCATTGTACCATGTGTCTGTGGATATCGTCGTATCTTGGAAATACGAGTAATCTGCTTTTTCGCCATAACCGCCTTCGAAGATTATTTTCTCCGAACCACAATGGCTGTCTGCATTTGTTGTATCAACAGAGATAACACCTAAATCACCGATAAAGGTGTTAAAACCTGACGCTCTTGTGGTATCAGACAACGGATATCCTTTGACGGTGCCGACAACAGCAGAAAATGTAGAGAGCGAAGATGTATACATTTCATATTGATGTACCATGTTGGTATTCAGCTCAATACTTTCGCCGTATGCGTTGACTGCGGTCTTCCCTTTCAGGATGTTGAAGTCATCAAGGTCGCAGGTGAAAGTATATGTGTCGCCACCATTATAATAGTAAGCAGTATACTCAAACGTATTGCTTTCCCAATCGGCGGATATTCCACCACCGATGATAATATCGGATAAAGCGCAGCAATCATCTTTTACCGCTTTCATTTGGTTGAGCGGATAGTAATTTGGTTTGACGCCTGTTTCGGAATAATCTTTTGCGGGTTCAAAATAGAAACGATAATAGTCAGAAACCAAGTCAGCAAGGTTTTGGTCGAATTTAAGCTGAACAGCCGCATCCCCGACTTTGAGCCAGTATTTGACGTTATCCATGTATGCCGTAGTGACATATTTTCCTGCGTCGTATTCAAGCTGGTATTCCACAAGGTCACAGGTAGCTTCATATCTTACGTTTTTGTCTAATCGTGTGCTTGAAAGCAGATAATACCACGCGGCAGGGTCAAATGCGTCTTTTTCCGTATCATAAAACGCATAGCGGAATTTGGAAAGGAAATTCGTTTCCTTTGTCGTCAGCGGAGTCACTGTGCCGTAGCCAATATTCTCGCTGTTGTTTGTCATGTACTGCAAACCTGCAAGGTCTGCGGCAGAGTCGATGATGTACGGGTCGCTTTCGCTACCAACGGCTTCGTTATACCATGAAGTGTCGTATGAAGTGCCATCCCATACATCAAAATCTAAGTTGCGGTCTTCGTATCCTGTCCAGTTTACTCGACCACCCGATTCACTCTCTGCCGTTGCAGCAGAGAGTGTAATCTGAGGGATGAGCGACAAGATGAAAGTACACGCAACGAGACCTGAGAATAATCTTTTCAATCTCATTATTGTGTCTCCTTAAGATCGTGTCACAATGATAGTGTATGTTTTTGATGTTCCATCAAAAGATGTAACCGTGTATTCGACAGGCTGAGAGAAATCCTTGAACTCGTTTACGCCGAGTATCTCGTGACCGCGATATGCGATCGCATCGGGCTGAATGCGAGTTATGTCATATTTGCTTGGCAATGTGATCCGGATCTCACCTGTCTCTTGATCGATCGTTCCGATGTGACCAAACAAGATGAACTGAGTGATCATTTTGTCGGGATTTGGTCGCTCGATTGCCAGCAAGTCATAGAATTTAGTATCGCCATAATCAGTCGTGAGCGACAGAACCGAATGCTGTGTCAGGTTCAGGGTATCACCCAACGCAAGGTTGGAAGTAGCACCCATGTGATGATAACTTGTCAGCTTCACATTCGATACGTCAGTACCATAGTCATAGTACACATATATTTTGCTATTTGCTTCGTCAATATCGATCGTCAATTGTTTATTGTCTGTCTCCAGAACAAATGCATCGATCCATGAGGATGCCTCTACTACATCTATTATAATAGTATAGGGGTTAAGAGTGCCGTCAGAAGCAGTAACCGTATATGTGACATCGTTACGATGATAATCCTTCACCTTTGACGGGTCAGGAGTGATTGCCGTACCCGACCATACAATGTTTGCCTGTGTATTCCAGAGGTCAACAGACGGGGGCACAGTTACGGTGATCGTCTTTGCGGTCTGGTCTATGACACCCAGACGACCAGCAAGCTCAAACTGTGTGATCAAGCCATCTTCAGTTGGAATGACTTGTACAGAGTATGTTTTGACGGCACCAGACTCGGAAGTTACTGTGTATTGTACGGGTTCTGAAAAATCCTGCGGCATATTTGGCGCGGGAGTGATAGTTGCGTTCGGAGAAATGACGATACTGTCGGGAATAAGCGATGTGATATCAAGAGTCGCGTCAAGACCTATTGTAATGGTGTCGTTATCAATTGTTCCCTTTTTACCGCCGATGACAAACTCAGTTATCTCAGCACCTGTGTTTAACGCTTCTGCAAACAGCATGATATGGGCATTCGGCATTTCAAAAACGCCTGTCGAAAGATCAACATAAGTCTTTTCAGACATATCAAGAACCCAGTCGTTGTTTGCGTCAAGTGCGTATGGATAGTAGTACACAGCGCCAAGAGCATTATCTGTACCCAGTACATTTGCATTTACCATGACATGTGCCCCGGGAAGAGCCGCTGCTGCGCTTGTTTCAAGCAACAGCCAGTCAGTGTGTGCATCAGATATCTTGATATCCCAGACATTTGCCCACCTACCGAGAATTACAACGTCTTCAGCAGGCGCAACGCTTGATGTGATCTTGAAGTTCTCAAACGCCGTTCCTTCCGATGTGAGGTCATAGCTATCAGTCTTTGTGCTCCATGTGATGCCTGTTAGTCCGGCGCCATCAGCTACATTGACTTCGTAAGTGAATGTTTCATCAGGAATCACGAAGATATCTGTTTCAGGGAATGCATTTCCTGCAGCGCTTGTTGACCATGTATCGTCACCGCGCGTAACCGAGAGCTTTATTTCACCTGCACCTGCGCCCGAATACGGAGCAGATATCGCGTAGAAAGAGGGCTCGGAAGCATCCGTCTTTGCTCTTGTGTATGCAGGGATGGTCACATCTGTGTGTACCTCTGCATATACATCATCTTCGAGCATGAACGCTAAGTCACCAGAAATCATGTCACCGCAGTTAAACGTGTCGTTCTCAGCTACTGTGAAATCAAAGGTTCTGTTATCTGAATAGCCTTTGTCAAGATAGTATGCCAATGCGCCATTTTTCCAAGAACCGTCACTGTATATCAGTTTGGCATCTGTAAGAATAGTGGCGTCATCAAAGCTTGTCACATTTGTTGTTGGATAAGAAATCGCTCCGTCAGGTGTTGATACAACACATCTGGTGAAAGTGTTCGTATCGCGAATCGCTTTCAGTACACCGGGAATTTTTTGTATTTCAGACGATGTGAGCGGATTTGCGAATTCAAACTGGATGTCTGATTCGAGGAACATATCCGTGCACTCACAGTTCTCAAAGAAGTAAAGATACTCTTGTGCCGAACCGTTTCGGATTATGTTTTCTCTCAGCCAGTCAACGAAATCCATGCCTGTTTCACCGGAGGTGATCATGTCGTTTACAACACAATCTGTCATCCAGAATGCAATGTTGTTACCATGAACACGAATATTATCGAGTTCGCAGTTATCAAAGTTGCCGAGGATAGTGCAATAGTTTTCGTTTAAGGTCGGCGCCGGACTGGTCAGCGTGCTTATCGTAATGTTATTGAAAGCACTGTCAACCGAACCAAATCCTGCTGTCGGGACATATAAAGAGAATGTGGTGTCCGACAAGACGGTGATGTCTGTCAGTTCACTGTTCAATATACCCAGATTGCACAGGTTTTCACCAAGCACAACGCCGTTGGAAATTTTGCAGTTATTCAGATCTGCTCTGTCTTCCCAGTCCCCTAATGATCCACGAGTCGAGGAAGCGATGCTTCCACAGGTGACAAAGTCATTTACAGTTGCTGTTTGTATGTTATAAGCGATCTTACTGTTTGCATATACTGTTTCAAGCGTAAGCTTGTCTGTATCTTCGCCGTTTACGGTTCCTGCAATGCTGTCAGCAACGATATGAGTGCCGATACATATACTATCACCTGATTGTGTGATCGTGCCAAAGCAATAATCCTCACAGGTCAGGTCTGAAAATGTTCCGTTCTCTGCATATCGGATCGCATATCCGATATCTGTATCAGACGCAGACACATCTGAGCAGTTTGTTATCTCACCGCCGATGCAGACAGCGGCTAGTCCTGCATATGCACGGCCTGTTGCCGAGCAATCTGTGATCGTGCCACAGTTATGAACGGAGATGCCGCCCGATATACGAGAATGCAGTTCGTTGTAGCCGAAATAGAACGGATATGGCATATTTGCGTCATAAGACGCGGATGTATAACCATCGGGCAATGCCGCATTCTTCATATCCTCAGATATCCACCAACGTGTTCCGAAAGCGTAGTAATCGCTATCATACTTCACGTCATTACAGTAGAAGCCATTTGCTGTTGCAGCGATGATATTTAAAGACGAGGTGTTATTGCCGTTGCCAAGCGAGCTATACTCGGATGCAATACCTTCAGCGTCGTCTACAACGTCGTACTCGACGCCGTTAGTGGTTATAACGCCTGTCTCGCCGTATGACAAATCAGCAGCATCAGAACAATTGGCTATCGCACCTGTGTTCACAGCAGATATACCAGCATGAAGTCTTGCTGAGCTTGTCGCTGTTGCGAATAAGCCGTATTGGTTCTGGGGACGTATCCAGCTATATGCGTCGGTATCATCTATCGTTACATCTTCATGGTTTTTGCGAGTGTATAGTTGTTCTTCAGTTACGTTTTCTATTGCAGATATCGCACCGAAGTTAGCACAATTATTTATCTCACCGTTATTGACAGCCGCAATACCTGCAGCAAGTGTCATGATATAACGACCGTACAGAATGTTGGCTGCGATGCTCTCTTCGTCTTCGACGTTGTAGAGCGGTGCAATCCATAGCTCATCATTCAGAGCGGGATACAAGCTTGCATACGCCGTTGCACCTGCGCTCCATACGTTTGTATTCAATATACTGTTGCTTCTTACTGCAGCTGATAAGCTCATAGCAACAAGAGCGGTATGGGTGATACCGTAATTTGCAGCATCATGTACATCATACAGTGCTTTGTTCATGTGGCTTAATGCGGGAGGAAGCATTGTTGCGCCAACGCTGATCTCAGGGTAAACAGGCGTGTTGCCGGTGTTTATTGAGAATATGTACTTATCGTCGGCAGCTGAGTTGTTTTCATCTGAATGAGACCATTCGTAGGTAAAGAAGTCGGTCGTTACAGGTGTTGTGCTTAGTTCAGCAGCATTTGTGCAGGAATTGATAACACCGTTATTGGTACTTGCAATAAAACCAAACTGTCTGAACGCTTGCGTTACATTACCTGTTGTCTGACAATTTTCAATTGTGCCGTAGTTCTGTGAGGTCACAAAACCTGAATTGCCCACAGGAAGTATTGTGCCGGCTGTGTCTGATAACAAATACTCCGAGTTACCGTCGGGTGCATAATCTTTGGCAATCGGATAAACCATCGTTATTAACGATTGTGACATTGTGCCATCAACTTTACAGTTTTCGATCGATCCAAAGTTATATGCACAGAGTATAGCTGAATACGAACATATTTCATCATCATATTCACCTTGCACATTCAGGTTCTTTATCGCACCTTGTTCGGATACGAGTGAAAACAGACCGCGACCTATCGGGTCATATGTGGTCAGTCTTTCTGTCTCATCTTCCGTCCACGGTGTGTCAGGAGAAACGCCTTTAATGTGAAAGTTATCGCCATCAAATGTTCCTGAGAAGCCTGCAAACTCGGTATAACCCGCGATGGGTTTGAATGAATAGGGCGTTGCTATTTCTTTGGTGTAATCGACAGGTATGATCGTTTTGGCGCTGAGTTTATCCGGACCGTATGTCGGATCAATGCTTGCGGCGGGCGTACTTGGGTCATAACCAAAGCCTGTCTCGTCTTCAACATTTTCTGTTGTTGAGAACGCAGCTCCTATCAAAGGCATGCCCCAATATTGAAGTGTTGCGGAACCGCTTGGACCCGGATACCAGTATTTTGTTCCTTCGACTACATCCCATTCGAAATCTGACAATTCATGCGTGGACGAGAATGTTTTGGCATCGATATAGTCGCGGAAACGGAGCTCTGATTCAGGATACTCCCAATATCGTGTAGAAATAGGCTCTCCGTTTACATCGCCAACCCATACATCAACAACGTCATCGGGAATGTGATCTACAGCATTGTAGGTAACAATTTCCCCGTTTGTATTGGCGAATTCGTAAGCGGATGACAGATTAGCTGTGCGCCATGGATATGCGATGGGCAACCAGTCATAGTTTGCCAGATCAATATTTGCAGCAAGCTTGATGGTGTCACCGTCAAACAGATCTACTGTTTCAATGTACTGCGCATCCTCTGCTGCAATATTGGCGGTGATGTTTGAATACTCATCTCCGGACAAATCGTTTGTAATGACGGATAGTGCCGCAAAATCCGAGGCTGAACTGATGGTATAGACGGCGGAGCCGTCTTCGGCTGTTTCGGGTGCAGTATACCAATCGAACGTATATGAGATACCGTCCCATGTGTCGTAGGCACCTGTTGTGAAATCAGGTGGACTGGTGCCTGTTTCAGCAATAACAGGAAAACTTATTGCACCGATCGTGATCGACGCACAAAGTAGTCCGATAATGCCGCGTTTCTTTGAGGAAATCATTGAAACCCTCCTTTTATAATAGTATATTGCGGAAATGTTCCGCTGGAAAAAAAGCAAAACATCGCTTACGCGATGTTTTGATGGCGGAAGCAGTGGGATTTGAACCCACGCACGGGAGTTGACCCGCCTCTCGGTTTAGTAGACCGACCCCTTCAACCACTTGGGTATGCTTCCCCAAACTGTCGGCGTCCGTTTAACTCGGATAAGACATTGCCGACTCCTAAAGCCGAGTATCTACATGCAGGGTCAAAAAGCCTGCTCCAAACTATGTCAGCCGTTCGGCTTGGCGGAAATGGTGGGATTCGAACCCACGCACGGGAGTGACCCGCCTAGCGGTTTTCAAGACCGCCCCCTTCAACCACTTGGGTACATTTCCAAGGGAATGGCGCACACGGTATTGTTTATAAGGAGGTTCAAACATATACGTCAAAAGCTTGTAAAAATATGCTTGTTTGGATTGTAGTGTGTGCGCCTGTTGGTGTTTGCTACAAGAGTTGAACTTGTATCCCGGAGTGATCCGTGCTCTACCAGCTGCGATAATAACTGCCGTTTGAGCTAAGCAAACGTATATACCAAACAAAACAACGGGTCGGATTTGAACCGACGACGCGAGAGTTCTGTCCCTGCTCTACCGGACTGAGCTACCGTCATACGAATATCATAGCTTAACACGTTGCTCTTGCACTCCTGCAAAGCTGTGTTTTGCCGTGGGCAGATGAGTAAGTCTGCTTTTATATCGTATGTCGTCATGATAGCGACATTTTGTTTGGTCGTCATGAGTTCGGGCGAATGTGCCCATCAAGTTTAACGACGTTGACAAGTCGGCTGGTCGGAGTAGCTGGAGTTGAACCAGCGATCTTTCGCGTATGAAGCGAGTGCTTTAACCGTCTGAGCTATACTCCGATAGAGAAAGACAGACGCATCCGTCTTTCTCAGGCATAGTCCGAGGACATTTGCCGATAAGCGTGAGAACGTCAACCACTTGAGTAATGAGGAGGAACCTGTCATTTAGACTCACCAAAACGTTCTCGATGCAGCATCCTGATAGCTGCTTCCATGCATATTTTGAAAGGTTCAATCGAAACTGTTATATGGATTTCGATTGATTGCAAATATTTGCTATGCAAACTCGCAAATACTGCATGAACAATGAACATTCAGCAGTCAAGAAAGACCACAGAACTGCATAAGGTGACAGACTATCGTCTGTCATTGGTGCTGAAAGTCAGAATTGAACTGACATTATCCGATATCACATGAGGCCAACCATGTTATTTCAGCAGATCGTGACAAGGTGTCTCTAAGGTTTCGTCCGACTGTTTTATCCTTGTCTGATGCAATTTATCACGGATATTTGCATCCTATCGTATACGTTTTTACGAAACCGCAAGCCGTGAATGCGCGTTTCGATCCTTTTGGTCGGAATAACAGGATTTGAACCTGCGACCTCTGCGACCCGAACGCAGCGCTCTACCAAACTGAGCCATATTCCGGTATTGTGAAGCTGCTAACCACTCAGGCTTAATGGTGGATGCCTGCCAAAGACAGCTTCATGTAACACCCTGTGTGTTACTTCCAAGCATTTGAGAGGTATCAATCGGAAATAATGCGCGAAACCGATTGATACAGATATACAGCTATGCGAACTCGCGATATATCTGCTTAATTATGAGCCGGTGACAAGGTGTCGAGCCTTGTTTAGCCATCAGGGTTCACCGTATGTGACAGGCTCAGAAGAGCCTGCTGTGTCGCATACGATCAGATCGACTGTGTCATATCTGTTGTATTCTGTGCTTGCTGCTGTTCAGCATAATTTTTGACAGACTGAGCTGTTTCCTGAAGGCGCTGTATGACACTCTTTCTGTTACTTGTTTCAGTTTTGACAGCGGTGCTTTCGGCAGTTACAGTATTTGTTTTGGCAGGTGCAGTCTCGATGTCAGGCATATTTTTAATTGCATCGTCAAACTCAGCGTTCAGCTTTTTGTCGGAGATGGCTGACTCATACAGCTTTTCGTACAGCTCGCTTGCATCATCGTTTTCCAAGAAAGCGGCTTCGCTCTGTTCGCAATATGCTTCATATTCAGCGTCAGTCATTTCGGCTGGACGTGCCGGCGGTTCGTAACCGAGCTCATCAAGCGTCATTTTTTTGCTTATTTCTTTGAACGCATGTTCTTTCAGTTCATCGCCGTCAAGACCTGCCAGTTTGCCGTCACGCAATGCATCATTGGCGCTTTCAGCAAGGGTACGCTGTTCGTCGGTTATACCTTCTGCTTTCCGGATTGCCGCGTCGATGTTATCGAAATACACGTTACCCTCTTCGTAAGTTAATTCTTTTGCCATAATACATCTTCCTTTCACATTGTTATTCCGTTGTTACAATAATGATAATATGGTAAAGGACAGAGGGTATTGGCTCTCTGTCCGAGAACCATCTCAATATTTAATATTGGTGGAGGCGACGGGAATTGAACCCGTGTCCAAAAACCATTCAATCTGACTTTCTACATGCTTAGGTAGTTTTACTGTTGTCGGCTCCTGCTTGGTGGATTCCGCCTCCATACAGGTCGCTTAGAGGTCTATAAAGCTTCATCTCACGCAACCTCGGTTGTGAGTAGAGCCAAGTCTTTAAGGTGAAAGCGGTGGTCTAGCAGACTAGAGCGTTACCACGGCCGTTTTCAGCATCCTGATGGATGCCTAGTAGCTTAAGCAGCTACAGCGTATCTGATGTTGTCGAATGTTATTCAACAATGGTCGGCTTTTATACAGGTTAACCCACCAGCCTGTGCATGCTTATCAGAGCTTCAAGTCCCTGTCGAAACCTTTACGCCCCCATATCGTTGTTTTTAGAAAAGAGTTGTTCCACCGTATCTCATATTGATGTGTCCTTTCTATGTGAATTATTTGTCGGTCAATATCGTGTTAACAGCCTATTCTCGCGGCAATACCGTTTATATTGTATTGAGCTTCTGTGAGCAGACGATTCAGCCAGTATTCAGGTGTTGTACCATTGATATCTGTTTCATTCGAGAATATCAGATCAAGCAATATCATTGCTCGGAGTAACGATGAGACAGCTGTGGCTGCGCACTGAACGTCACAAGTTGCGTTATCAATAACGTCGTTCGGGATAAAAAATAATCTGAACATCATTGTCAGAGTGTTTACGCTACGCAGTTTTTCAGGTAAAACATTTGTGTAATCACGATGGATCGACTGTAATGCTCGCGTCACTCTTTTTCCCGCAATATATTGATCGGGTTGTTCATCCAGTCGAGCGTTGACGTTTAACCACAGCTTAAATACACCTGTTTGTTCGGTTAGATCGTCAATATGTCGCAGCATATTAAACGGTTTAAGTTTAGTAACATTCTCTGTGTTCAATAACAAATCATAAAGGCAATCGATGTTCATCTGTGTGAGATTTGATGTGTTTAAAACGTTTGCGATAATACTCTGTTTGATCAAAACAGTTGTTTTAGACATGTTGTCATCTCTTTTCATATTTGATATTTGATGCCTCGAGACGGATTCGAACCGTCATGCGCTGTGTCTTATCACAGGCAGAGCTTTCGTAAAGTCAAGACAAAAGTTAGACAGACATTTATAACGTTAGGTCTGTCGGCTCCGGCGTCCTTTTTTATATAGCGTATGAGCTAACGCTGTGGGTCAGATATCTGACCCGGCCCGCGAAAAAAATTCAATATTAACCATCGATACCAAAGCGCTTCATGGCACATCACCTTCTTTCGTATATATTTTCAAAGTTACGGTTTAGTGCAACTTTGCGGAATCGAATGTGTCGCCGATGTCATAAGCATTATAGACTTCTAATGGTACACTGAAATATTTTTCCGAAGTAATTTCTTCGTCGTCGTATTCCCACGTGTATTCAATATACAGGCGATATTCAGCATCTGTCGATGTAAACAAGCCTGTTGTAGGGTTGACAAGCTCTTTGCGTGAGATCTCGCCTGATGTAATTGTTTCTGACATTTCACGTTCTGCGAATCTTTTCTGCATTGACTGATTGATAGGCATTAGAATCAGCACAGCTAAGCATAGCGCAAGGCTTAACAGTACGACGATCTTAAGTCGCCATGCTATTTGTGTATCCATATAGCTCCTCCTTTGTTGTGATTCGATAAGATAAATTTTGGTTGCGAAGGCAGGATTCGAACCTACGATTTCCAGCTTATGAGGCTGGTGAGATAGACCACTTCTCTACTCCGCCATGTCAGCAGCGATTCGTCAACCGCTGCCGTTTGAGGTGAGTTCCTGAGACAACTGACCAACGACGCATGCGTTTCCACGTGTGTTTATCTCAGTTTGCAGACGTTTTGTAGGCTGACGGACAAAGCGCCTTGTCTGCACAATCTTCGCAAGTGCCATGTCCGTTTATCATGACCTTGAGGGAAGAAGATTGTTTTGATTTGCTGCAGCATGGATACACCTTCTAATCCGCTTCAATCTTTCGATCCGTTACGACATGTGTAACTCTGCGATAACTCAGGTGCGTTGTTTGCATCACGCGATGCTTCGATGGTGCCGGGGGCGGGACTTGAACCCGCACGGTATTTCTACCAACTGATTTTGAGTCAGCTAAGTCTGCCAATTCCATCACTCCGGCATCAACATATGGGTGTCAAGAACAAAGCGCCAAGAGCCTTTTACGCAAAGATTCAAACTTGGTCAATACTCCATCTGATTGCAACTTGAAATAACGACTCGTATGCTTTCGCATATGGTCATCCATATATAATGGTCGAAACAACAGGATTCGAACCTGCGGCCTCACGGTCCCAAACCGCGTGCTCTACCAAACTGAGCTATGTTTCGATACAAACGCCGCAGTCGCAATTGGTACTACTGCGGCGTAGATTATCTATTCAGAAAAATTCACGTATTATCATCTTTTGTTGTGATATCGCCGCTTACGCGGCTAGTAAACTGTAAATCGCATCATTCGGCATTCCCCCTCCTTTGGGAAATATCTTTGGTTATTGGTTATGGGATGTGTTTTTTTTCAATATGACCGAAAACAGGTGTGCTGTTACGCCAAAGAACGATAAGGCTTTGTTATCCTTGCAGCCTTTTCTGTTCATGTTGCGGTTCGAGACCGTCGAAAACAAAGCTAAAACCATGACAGAAAATAGGAATTTCGACTTTCCGGTGGCTGCGCGGACAGTGTTCACTCTTTAAAAGATGGCTGCTTTTAAGCCGACTTGCCTGTTCCACGTATCATATCTGAGGCGGCTTCTTCCATTTTATCAGAAGCACATTAAGGTTCAGTGAACGTTGAACCGCCTGTTGGTGTTGAGAATGGGAGTCGAACCCATACCTGCTGTTCGTCGCTTTCGCCTATCACCCGCTACCCGCTGTCATCCATGACACAAGAGAGGACTCGAACCTCTACGGACGGAACGTCAGCCGCTCTATCCAGAGAGCTGTCTCAACATGGGGTGCATGATGGGACTTGAACCCACAACGATCGGATCCACAGTCCGACGCTCTACCTGATTGAGCTACATGCAACATATTTACTTCCTTGATCAGATTTGAACTGATGACAGCATGCACGTTAGCATGTGCTCTGACCACTGAGCTACAAGGAAATATTTAATCATTTAAAATAAACCCGACGGCGGTCGTCCGCCGTGGATCTTTTTGTTCTCGTTTTTATAAGTAGTTCTGATTGTTATGATTTGATCTTAACTGTGACAAAACAAAAACAGTCCGAATGCTGTACAGTAAACACCTAAAACGACAATCATCGAAAATAGCACCATCAACGCAATTGTCATTGCTGTGTTATGGATTACCGATTCAACGTGATAACAATATGTTGTACCATCAGATAACCTAATTGTAAGTGTATTGTTCCATAATTCAGATGTATATGTAATATTATCAGCTTTTAGTTTTTTTCTCAGAGCAGTGATATCTTTCAGCGCAGCTGTAATAGCGAGATCACGATTATCGTATACATCGGTGACGCTATCCGCATTTGGATCATTTAAAGTTGGACGCATTACGTGTAATGCGTCATCTTTGTGAAAATGGTATTTTGAACGCTTGTATATATAACGCATGTAATTTTCTCCATTGTTAATCATTTCTTGATTCCTACAAGGGCTGCTGATACTTGCAACCCCTGCAGGCAGCGAATGACCATGAATTAGGGAGACGATAATCGCGGCAGGGATTGTGAGCGTATCATTCTCACACTGTCGTTTTCTCCTCGCCCGTATAAAGACAGGGTTTGAGTCTTTTGATGCATCGTCAGACGGGTTGCGCGTACTCGCTGTCAGCATATGCGTGTCTGACTGTTGGTATAAAACGATAAATCAGTATAGAAAGTCTTTTTCTAAAGGCTTTATGGATTTATCAGATTCATCGAGTATTACAAGCTCGGTGTATGCTTGATTGTCAATGCTATATCGACCAGACAACAAATTATCGTATATCTGTTTATGCATGTACATTGTCAAAGGCTGCGTACCATAAGGGTGATCGTCAATAGTTCCGTATTCAACTTGTAAAATAGGTTTGTTTCCATAAGCTGATGTGGTTTTTAAACCTTTGTCATGCACAGGCCATGTGTGTGGATTGTGATTGATGCTAACAATACTTCCCATTTGGTTGGCTGTCTCCTTATGTTTATTTATAATTGTTCGTATGTTATGTTTGTGATGTCAGCGAAACCGTCAAATTTCATTTGACAGACAGCTACACCAAGATCAAGCATGTCTTTGAAAACAAATGTCAGATCAGTTGTGCCTGATGTGACAGTTAAGTTGAGTCCATCGATGTTGTAATCATCAACAGGCATCATTTGGATTTTTTGTGTAGGTGTTCTATAGCGTAAAAGCATCATACTCACCTCTTTGTTATGATTATGGCGACGCAGGCGGGGCTTGAACCCGCACTCTCCACCTTGAGAGGGTGGCGACTTAACCAATTCGTCTACTGCGCCAAGGGCGAATGCTGCTTTCGGGAAGTCTTAAGACCGGGAATCTTAAAAAAGCAGCATTCGATGGATAGTTTTGGAAAGACTCTGTTGGTTCAGAGTCTGGTGACCCGTGGGGGAGTTGAACCCAGCCGATTTCGGCGTGAAAAGCCGACGTCTTAACCGTTTGACTAACGGGCCATAATACTGACGTCGTTAGACGCCAGTGTTAAGGTCACAGCCTCAACAATCATTGTTGCAACTGTAACACGATCAGATGTGTTTTTTCATAAACTCGATAAGCTCGTTTATCTGCGGTTTTGAGAACTGAGCATCTGCACCTACGCTTTCGCCTTTTATGATCATCTGTTCATTTATCAGTGAAGAGAACAGATATACAGGAATGCTCTTCAGTTTATCGTCGGACTTTATTCTCTTACACAGATTGTGTCCATCCATCTTGGGCATTTCGATATCTGAAATAACACATGCGATAGTATCTGCAGCATTGGGCAAGTTGGAAATGAAATCCCAAGCGTCTCTGCCGTTTTCAAAATGTGATACCTTAGTGTATCCGGCTGTACTCAAAGATTTTACGATCATCGTGTTGAGGAACGCGGAGTCTTCCGCAATGACGATATGTCGCTCTGCAGCTGTTGCATCGGTTGTCGGTTCGATACCGTCAGTATCCAATATGGCAGACGAATTCAACGTGGATACGATTTTTTCGAAATCAAGAACAAGAATAATGTCTTCATTGATCTTAACGATACCTGTGGTCAACGTCGATGTTCCGCTGTTTGCAATTTCAGGCGATTTATCGATCGATTCCCAAGAAATGCGCTGGATACCCTGTACGGAGGTTACGTGGAACGCAATGTCAAGTCTGTTGAAATGACAAATAAGGAGCAGACCTTCCGTATTGTCAGGCATTTCGCGCTTTAATACAGTATGTAAGTTGACTACACTTATTGCGTTTTCTCTGGGCGTAAAGATGCCTTCGAGTTCTGGCTCACAACCGGGTATCTGCGTTATCTTCTGATATCGCATGATCTCCGTTACTTTGGCAATGTTTACGCCAAATTTCTGTGTACCTACTGTGAAAACGAGCAGCTCCAGCTCGTTAGTGCCTGTTTCCAGTAAAATATCTCCCATGTTTGATACTCCTTTCGCTATACCGCAATTTTATATTTTAAACATTGAAACCTGTTTATTAAGAATGTCTGCTTGTGTTTTAAGCTCAAGGCTCGCAGCCGCACTTTCTTCTGCAGAGGCAGCATTTGATTGTATTGTCATTGTGACATTTTCCAGACCTGAAGCTATTTCACGCATAGCTTTCTTCTGTTCCTCAGATGCTGTAGAGATATTGCGTATAAGCTGTTCAAATTGCTTTGTTGCGTCTGTTATTGTTTCAAATGACGTTTGTGTATTTGTTGCAATGGTTGCGCCCATTTCAACAGCACTATCACTGCACTCGATCAGCTTCATTGTGTCGGAAACAGCTTCTGCTGATTTAGAAGCAAGATTTCTTACTTCATCGGCAACCACTGCGAAGCCCTTACCTGCTGCACCGGCTCTTGCTGCTTCTATACTTGCATTTAAAGCGAGCAGATTGGTTTGAACAGCGATGTCCTCGATCAATCTGATCACCTTCTGTATTCCGTCTGAAGTGTCTTTGATGTTGCTCATGGCAACAGTCATATCTTTGACGTTTTTGCCGCCTTCGTCAATGTTTTGCATTACATCTGCTAACAGCTTTACAGCGTTTTCAGTAAGTTCGGCATTTCTGATGTTATCAGCTTCAATGTTCGACACCATTGCGTTGATCTCTTCGATAGTAGCTGCTTCTTTTGTAGTATTCTCTGCCAGCTGCTGTGCGTTGACAGAGAGGTTATCAGAGCTTGCCAATACTTTTTCACCAACCAGCGTCATGGCAGACATTGTTTCGCGCATCTGCGTCGTTATGTTGTCCAAAGATTTGCGAATGCCTGTAAAATCGCCGTTATAATTTACAGAACTATTTACAGTCAAATTGCCGTTGCTGATCGCTGAAAGCACGATATCTATATCTTTGATATATGTAGCCAACGCAGATACTGTTTTCTGCAAGGATTCGGCAAGCACCTGTGTTTCATCGTTGCGATTATTCTGTTCGCAAATGCTGGTGAGATCGCCATCAGAAAGTCTTGTCAGTCTGTCGGTGGCTTTTACGACAGGAGTGAGAATACCTTTGGATATGAACATAGTGGCAGTTGCAGCTGCGACTATACCGGTAATAAGGATGCAAGAAAGAATGATCAGCATATTGTAATAAGCGCTGAACAGTTGGTCATAGTCTGCACCATATACAATGCAATAATCACTGTCGCCTACTTTTGCGTAGTTTATCAGTGCCTTTCGCCCATTCAATACGGGTGATGCGCCTGTATAACAGCCGCTTTCGCCGGTATCCAAACGATCCATTACTTGTGTAAGCTCAAGATCTCTGATATTTGTTCCTGATTTCAGATAATCTTTGTCTGATGCTACGACAACATCGCCGTCTGCGTTTGTTATAAATGCAAACTCAGTATCTGAAACACCGTCAAAATATGCTCCCAGATAGTCATTGGCTAACTCACCAACAAGTATCTTTCCGTTCGATTTGTACGCGGCAAGGTTTACCGGTGTGCCGTCATTTTCGGCAATGGGCAAAAGTACAAAATCACCGTCCGCTAAGCCCGTGATAATGCTATCACCATTTTCCACCGCATAATCAGCACTTGACCAGTAGCTCACACGATCGAATGTTGAATCACCGTTTTCAGATATCTCGGCTTCTGCCAAACATTCTTCAAGGTAACTCATTTCGTCATATATTGACGCTGCGCTGTTTTCTGCCAGTTTTTCGCCTAAATGGACGTTGTTCGTATAGGTCACATTATACGCTGTTATAGCTGCTGATGTCATAAGCAGAGCACTCGTCCCTGCTACCGCTATCATACAAAGGCTCATGAGTCTTACTCTTAATGTCATTTTCACGTTTAGTCCTTTCCTTGTTTAGCCATAGTAATATGGTGACCCGTGGGGGAGTTGAACCCCCGCTACCTCCGTGAAAGAGAGGTGTCTTAACCGCTTGACTAACAGGCCGTGATCATGGATAGCTACCTTTAAACTATCCGCATATTCATAATATCACCTAATAGCCCCCTACAGATTGGTTACATTCGGTCCTAAACATGCTTTGTTGCGAGGTTATCTGTATCCCTCGACCTAGGTTTTTAATGCGGCCATAGCCGCATGGAGCAAGTGAAGGGTGTCGAACCCTCGTCCCCAGTGTGGAAGACTGGTGCACTAGCCGTTGTGCTACACTTGCATATTGTGTCATCAGGACCCAGACGACACGTTACGTCACTATTCTCTGGCGGTGACTTTGCTCCGAGTGCGAACAGCGGTTACTATTAGCGAAACATTGCCTTTAATAAATACGCTAACCCTAACGCGTATTATTTGGTCCTACGCCAGTTGGCTCCCCCAGCAGGACTTGAACCTGCGACAACTCGGTTAACAGCCGAGTGCTCTACCAGCTGAGCTATGAGGGAATATGGAACAACAGAGACTACCGAATGGCTGCGATATCAGACAGCGAAAATTTGCGGAGTTGGCTTGTGTACAACAAGTTCCGATAGCATGTTGTTGGTGGGTAAGGCAGGAGTCGGACCTGCTACACTTGGATTTTCAGTCCAATGCTCTACCGGTTGAGCTACTTACCCGTAGCATGCGCCCCTATATTTGGGTATAAGGACGCAAGTTTCTCTACCTACACGTGGCAGGCGAGCTATAAGCGGTATAACCGCTTACCCCGTCTAGCAGGTATGACACTTTGCGTCGTTGGTGGATGAGGTTGGATTTGAACCAACGTTGTATCTGACGTCACGGATTTACAGTCCGCTGCCCTCACCGCTAGGCTTACTCATCCAAAAAGAAAATATCAAACGGAGGAACTGTATTTCCCTTTGCATGGTCGCTTAAATACAAACATTAAGCGACTGACTTTCGTCGCATGTGCTACACTACACCATCGCCCAGTTTTCGCCTTTACACTCCGTCGCTTGTTAATTTCTCTAGCTCCTGACAGACGGTGTCACAAAAGACAGAGTCACTACGGTGATACTAGATATGGCACAGCAAGTCTGTGCAGTTGGTGATGGAAAGTGGGAGTTGAATCCACATTGACCGATATCGCACTTAACCAAATGTGCTATTTCCAACGTATGGTTGCGAAGGCAGGATTCGAACCTGCGGTTTCCAGCTTATGAGGCTGGTGAGATAGACCACTTCTCTACTCCGCCATATAAGAGAGGGAACTTCTGTGAGACTACGCATCTCGCAGTTATTTTACGACGCTCAGTGCCCAGACGTACAAATCGTAATAATGTCGTCATATGCCTTGGTCAACCCCGTGTTTGCATAATGTTGTGTAATAAAGGCTATAAATTTACACTGATTTATTGATTATGCGCTCAATAAACACATTTTTCCGTGACATTCGCATATATGCCACAGCTGATATGGTACTTTATATCTTACCTAGCTTTTACTCGACGGCGGGCAACCGCCGTTTAAATCGTTTCATTTTTTGTTTTTGCACATCTATCACGTCTTTGCTGTTCTTCGTAAAGACCGGATAACTCAATCTGATATCGATCGGCTGCACCCATGGATGCAGTGTTGGCAAGACGATATTCAAGTTCCTTGATGCGTTCAGTCAGCTTTTTATTACTGTAACAACTGTAATCATCGTCATAGTAACACATGATGATATCCTCCTTTTAAAATAATTTTGGAGCAAATAACGGGAGTCGAACCCGCGTCCTCGGCTTGGGAAGCCGATATCTTAACCACTAGACGATATTTGCAGTTCGTACAGCCCGAAAGGGCTGTACTGTGACAATGATTTGGACATGACGGCATGGGAATATACCGTCTGGTACCGCTGAGGGGACTCGAACCCCTATGCTCGAATGAGCGACGGAACTTAAATCCGCTATGTCTGCCAATTCCATCACAACGGCGTATGTTTTTTTGTCATTCTTCGTTGTATGACCACGATGTTTTGGTTTTTGGCGCAAGGTATTTGGTTGTTATCAATTCTCGAAGCTGTTTATACCAGCGATTAAATTGTGTGCGGACGGCTTCTCTTGATACACCTACTTCATCGGCAATAGATGCGTTTGTTCGTGATTCGAACAATTGTCTGACGAAACAATCAAAAAGATGATCTTGTCTGTTGCGATCGCGCACACCTTTCATTTTGCTCTCATATTGCTGACGAAAATCAGTCAATACCAGCTCCAATAAGGTTTTGTAGTTGAGTGCAGATAATACTGTGTGTTCGATATCTTCAGCAGACGCTATCGTATCGCACAGTGTAACATCTGTATCGTCATTGAGACATCTGTTGAGACTGTCAAAATGGTGATTGTTATGATATAAAAATTTCACATAGTCTTTTACAGCCGGTGTATGTTCGTGTTCAGCAAGTATTGCTTCGATAGGTCGATCGTTTTCATCGCATTCTTTGATTATGTGCAATGCCTGCTTGAATGGCTCTGTGACGCCTATGTGACCATAACGATATTTATTGCCAACAGTGTTCAATGAACAACGTATGTAATGTGTTGCATATGTTGTAAAAGCGCCTTTGTTTTCATCATAACGCTCAGTTGCTCGCCATAGTGCCAATAGCGCTTCTTGTTGCATATCTTCCTGTTCAACATATTGGTATGACCAATGTTTTATAGCTACACTCATGGCCAAATTTATGCAACTATTAAATAATTCCAGTCTGTCATTGTATTCCAAAATGTATTTCCTTCCGTTTGGGTCATTTATTATAATAGTACAGATGGTGACTCGTGAGGGAGTCGAACCCTCGCTACCTCCGTGAAAGAGAGGTGTCTTAACCGCTTGACTAACGAGCCATGTGAGCGGCATTATTGTAATGCCGCATTGTTTGTTTTATGCTGCCCAGTCGAGTGTGACTGATACAGTCGCTGCGTCAAGTTCTTCGACTTCGAAAATAGTCGGTGAAAAAGCCGCGTCATAGGTAAAAGGAAGTGTTTCGTCCACATCCATTCTATCCCCGACATTCAAAGATGTCGAGAACGAGAACTCAGTTGCTCCTTCATCAGTGGATGGTATTGTATCAACAAGTGTCCACCCGCCTGCCGGCGCAGCATTTATTGCGATCTCAGTTATTTCAACTGCAGCGTTACTTTCGTTCACGATGGCTGCATTAGTTGCTGTGGAAACTGTGCCATCTAAGGCCACATATACAGGAAGTGTTGTGGGAAGCACAACCTGGAAGTTTTTGCTCTCCACTTCAACAGCTACACTCATATCAGCAGCGCTACCTGCCGTGATAAGCACCTGTGTACCGAGAAACTCGTCAATATCTACATCGTTGACTGTCCAACCTGTTGAAGAGATGACCAGAACATCAGAAACGTTCAGGTTGGAGATCTTAGTTATACGCTTTGAAAGTAAAGAATTGCCGACAATAGTTTTGTTTGCTGTTTGTGATGTAAGGAAATTGTTATGAGCAGTTGCTAATGCAGCACTATCAGTGCTATTAGAGTAGTCCCAATCATATACAAACCACGCAACACCCTGTTTATTAGCATCTGCAATATTTCCTGAGTAAGTTAGGGAAGGATCGTCTATGCTGCGAAGCGTAGTGAAAGTTTCATCATTGCCTTGAATCGATACTTCGGTGGCAAGTGTTTGATCAGTAGCAAGGGTAAACACAGGATCTATGGAAGTGGTTGTTATGTTTGCGCCTAAAGTAATCCAGTTATATACAGTCGTTAAAGCTCCGCCAGAGCCATCAGCCTTCTTGACATAACCACTAGTAAGTGTATCACTGCCAATTATATGTGTAAGCTTATTCATGGTTGTAGCCGTGTTGATCCCATTACTTCCAACGCTTGTGATACCACTGGAGATATATAGACTTCCGTTCTCATCAATCAACCAAGAAAATGCAAATACCCAGTTTTTCTTAAATGCGGTACCGCCTGTATAAGGACTATTTGTCGTCACTCCTGTAAGTTTGGATATGTTTACATACTCGGAACCATCAGTTGGCAGTTCCGCCCAGTTATCTGCGGGAATCATAATGTCACCTAAAGTTATATCATATTTGCCTATGATCTTTGACCAGTCAGATGTCGTAGGTTCGTATGTTTCAGTGAGACCCGCATTAACATCGGTGAGAAGCTCGGTGAGCAGATCGGGATCTACAGTGTAACCGTTGGTTTCACCTTCAATCAATGTTTCTGTTCTTGCTGAATCAGCATAAAGGCAATCAGAGGAGTCTGAATACCAATATCCGATAGATGCGCCGTCGTAAAATATTTCGTCATTCGTTATTGTGATGTCGGCTGTAACAGCATCAATAGCAGCATCTTTGGTTGATGATGCAATGTCAGCTATTGCTGTTGTCAGCACATCTTCGATGAGTTCATCGGCTGATGAAAATGTTGTTTCTGCGGATACGTTGATCGTTGGTGTAAGAACTGTTACTGCAAGTAGCGCTCCACCAAGAAAAGCGCTGATGATTTTGTTTCTCATGATGATCAATTCCTTTCCTTTCCTGTTTAGCTGTTTACGGTTATCGTGACCTTTGCTGATGCTTGACCGCAGGCGGTATTTGTTTCCGTGTTTACTTGTGTAAAGGTTGCTGTACATGCATGCATACCCTTTGGCAATTTGACGTCAAGCATATCGTATAAAATACAGTCGCCAACGTCGATCAGACCAGTCTGATATATCTGTGCACCATTACTGTCCAATGTAATTGTGACAAACTGCGGATAGTTATTGCGAACATCGTTTTTGATACCAAAATAACCAGTTGAATCACAAGATAAGAAGTCGATGGTGCTGTTCATGTTGATGCACATCTTATTCATTTCAAGCTTTTCGTTAAGCTTATCGATAGTCGGGTCAGTGATCGGTATAGTGAGTTCATCATAACCATCGGGGATGCCGGAGACGTCGATAGGTGTATCTATTATTGCAATCAGACCGTTCACGTTCTTGCTGTTGTCAATGATATACACACCCGCTACGCTCAGCAACGCCAATAATATGAATATTATCAGCATCAAGACTGCGTTCAGACTGTGTTTTTTCTTGTTTTTCTGCTCAGGTGCAACTGTTGTTGACGCAGTTGCTGCGACTGCAGCAACGTCCGGCAGATCAAATTCTTCGAGGTCATAGAAGCCTTTGTTCGTCAATACTTTAATTAACGTTGTTCTTGTTGTAAGCTGTTCAGCAGGATCCGTTCCATTCGAGTTTTTAAGTGTCAGAATGTCACCCTTTTCGGGGAGCTTAATGTTTATCATTTACACCACCTGATATGATCAGCAAACCATGAGTCTTTTGAGATTGCGCTTAGCCTTTTTGACCAGATTTGCGTTCTGGGGCTTTTTGCCGAGAGTATTGATACGATTGGTATAATACTTTGTCTTGTAATTAGCGGAAAATGTCATGTCACTTGATCTCCTTTGCTGTTGTTTAATAAGTATGCGATGGCAAATTGCCTTTTTTTTGTGACGCATCTCGCATATGCGTTTAATTGGTTGGAATGGTGGGATTCGAACCCACGATGACGGAGTCAAAGTCCGTTACCTTACCTCTTGGTGACATCCCAATGTGTAACTGCCGTCGGCATTATGCCGAAACAGCAGTCCATATGTGTTATAAGGAGAATACACATGCCGCATTATGGCTGCGGTGGTGGTCAGAGCAGGATTCGAACCTGCGAAGCGTAATATGCCACTTGCGCGCTCAAGCATTTACGCGCGGAGTTACAGTCCGCTGCTTTGTCCTCTTGCATATCTGAACCATATGTATGAAATTGCAGGCAACGTCCGCCTCTCGAAGTCCTCGTCCTCTGTCGCATGACATCTTCACATAGTACAATGCCGATGGCTGTAATTTGCTTATGATACGAAGTCTGCAATTTCACGTGTGGCGACGATCAGTGGATTCGAACCACCTCAGTCAGACTGTACTTGTATCAAAGATGCATACCTCTTTGATCTTTTCGAGAATACCTATCTCGTTCCCGTATTTCATCGCGTCAAAGCAAGTATGCTCGCTGAGATCTGATGTGAGAATGATCGCCATGTGTTTTTATTAGTGTTCATGACAGGATTTGAACCTGTGACCTCTGGCGGCTTTCAGCCAGCGCTCTACCGAACAACGCCTTAAGGCTCGTCGACTTTGTTGCTACTCTGAGCTACATGAACATATATAAAATGTATTGGTGCATCAGGCTGGACTCGAACCAACATCGCAGCTATACAACTGTGTTTATACAGATATGACTTCTCTCTATAATACACAGTATACACAGCCTCATTTTCCGGCATGATACTGATGCAAATGAAATCACATTGACAGACGTTGCAAAAATATGTCACACACGTTACTTGTGGCTCCTGTTTGGCGTCTGCGATTACCACAGTCGTTCTGTGCAATGTGATCATTTAGTTTGTCATGTGTTGATAAGCTTTCCACCTATCACGCTGGTTTGGTAGTTATCGGGTAACTCACACGCCTTTTGTTTTACGTACGCTTTCTCATTGGATTTACAATCCAAGCCGCATACAACCTCACGGAATTTGTTTCCACAGACTATTGATATGCGATCTCTCATCCACTTAAGGCGTTACTACTGGTCGCATATCTCATTTCACATGACAATGGAGCTGATAAACGGATTTGAACCGTTGGTCTTTTGATTACGAATCAAATGCTTTACCGACTAAGCTATATCAGCATTTATCTGAACGACAGGGAACTTCGTTGTTACACTACTGATTTATCGTTCAGAGACATTTGTTTAGGAGTTGTTTGAAAACGGAAACACCAACCATCTCCTTGGAGCTGATAAACGGACTTGAACCGTTGGTCTGTTGATTACGAATCAACCGCTTTACCGACTAAGCTATATCAGCATTTATCTGAACGACAGGGAACTTCGTTGTTACACTACTGATTTATCGTTCAGAGACGTTAGTTGCGGGATATCCCTACCCGCTGACGATATTTCACAAGATGCATTTGCTACTTTACCTGTTCCAGCTCCCGACGCTATATGCATCATAGCCGCTTGGGGATTAGCGATCGTATTGCGTTTGATGAGAACCATTTTCATCCTAGGGCTTACTTCGAAAGCAATCAGGGACGCAACTACGTTTCGAACACGCTTCTGCTCATCAAGTTTAACGACATTGACAAGTCGGCTGGACGGAATGACTGGAATCGAACCAATAAACCTCAATGCTGTGCTCGCATTGTGCTCTGCCAGTTGAGCTTACATTCCGATAAAAACTAGGAGCCCACCACGCAAGATGTTTCTTGCATGGCACGCATTCCTAGTCGCCTGCAGGCTGTTGGTCGGAATTATAGGGATTGAACCTATGACCTCTGCCTTATCAAGACATTGCTCTACCTGCTGAGCTAAATTCCGTTGTGGTCGGAACTACAGGGTTCGAACCTGTGACCGATCGGTTATGAGCCGAATGCTCTGCCAACTGAGCTAAGTTCCGATGCAGCAAGGCGTTCGAGTACCTGTGTCAGCTGTACACTTCTGACGTTTCAACTCTCCGTTTACGAGCTTAAACTGCTCCGCTGGATGTTTTTGTACCTTGCTCATTTGTTTAAAATGCCGACTTTCCTGTGGACACACAGGTAGTTTCGGTGGTGACAGATATGAGATTTGCACTCATGGTTTATTGAAATCTGTCATGAAATGAAGCTGCTAACCACTTGGGTCTAGGAGAACCCACCTACATCAGCTTCGTGCAGCACCCATTGTGCTGTTTCCATGCATACTGGAGTGCCAATCGGAGAAATACCAGAAAAAACCGATTGACAGCAAGTAATGACTATGCACACTCGTTATTACTTACGTAAAGTATGTTCGTTGCAAAGAAAGCGAACCTCGAAATTACAGGTCACGAGCCTGTGTTTCATGATATGTTGATCATGCGTTTTATCACTTAAACTAAATTCCGATGTGTGTCTGCCTATGATGATCATAGACAGGGTATTGTTGTGATAAGCTGACCGACGGCGGTCTTCCGCCGTATTTTAGAAGATAGGAATGCCACCATTTGACATATGCGTGTATCTCCTTTCAATGTATTTATATATTTTGGTTCAGCCGTTAAGGGATGATCTTAGCGCCTGCTCGTTTGGACAAATGCCCCAGCCGTCATTGTCCATGGCTGTTCCTGTTGAACAGTCTCCCTGCTTGCGACGACTATTGCCGTCACTGTGCCAATATAGATAACGACGCATTTCGTCGTATCGAATCAAGGGTATGCCGTCTCTCCGGCTGTCACAGCTGTCATGTTGCCCGTGCTGTTAGGTTCTTTTAGGTAGCATGATTCTCACACATGGTGTCGGACATCCTGATGTGCCTTCATACAGGCTGCAGCCTGTGCCCTGAAGAAATGAATGCAGATGTTGGGGTTGAACCAACTGTCTCAAGGAGATGACCCTTGCGAGATGACCGTTTCTCTAATCTGCAATATTGATCAGCGGCAGAGCCGCTGATTTGTTTCAGCTATAGTTTCGCTCATTGTCAAGCAACTGTGTATCACCAAATTTGCTTGCAATGTTCTGAATGCTTTCGTTGAGGCGTTTTGCAATAGTTTTGCTATCATACTCTTGTACGCGATTAAGAGCAGCGTCGTCAAATGTTTTATCGATTTCACCATTATAGATCTCACAGACGTAACTGCCGACAGCATCTGCCACGGCATGTCTGTCGTTTGTGTCAACATCGAAAAATGGCTCAAGACCAAGATTGCTGCTGAGTCTGTTGACGATGTTCATACTGTTGATTGCATTGTCATGGGCAATACGACGGGATCGATCTATGCTCTGAATGTTTTCTCGATATTCGTCAGGTTCACAACGGCTTTGCCAGAGCGGTATCATGATTTGCTCACGAATTACAACATTGGCATAATCGGGCATTGCTTCAAATTGGTCCTGCAAAAAAGAAAGAGCCTCCTCTTGGTCACCGTCGAATAAATCATAATTCGTACCGTGTAACGCTTGAAGAAGCTCATTTTGTTTGTTGATAAAACTCATGATGTCATTTCCTCGTAGTGATACAAATGGTGTTAAACAATGGTGTCAGCAAGTATGAAAAATAAAATGTAAACAAGATGTCGGTGTGTAAAGTCGAGTTAATGCTTATTGATGCCTGCGTTGAAGATCTGAGAAGCCATTTTGCCGATCAGTCGGCTTGTTGCTTCAGCATTTGTCGTATCTGCGTCTACGAACGGCTCAAGACCAAGATCGCGACACAAATCGTTCAATGCGTTTATGCTTATGACCGCCTTGGAAATATTTTCGTTTTTAGCAGCAGTCAAGTCAATATCACGAACCGTTTCTCGTATGTATAAACGCGTCATATCAGGTGTAAAGCCGAAAATCGTCAGCATATGTGTTTCCACGAAATCCAGAGCTTTCTCTTTATTGCCGTCGAAGCTTGAATAGTTTGTTTCACAGAGCTTATCCAGAATACGCTTCTGCTTGTCTGCAAACGTCATTGTGATTCTCCTTTCGATATTGTTTTATTATATTTATTGAAATGCATGTGCACAATTGTTACGCAAGCGACGGTTTTGATAAGGAGACTATCGTACCGCCGAACTCCACGCTTATTCTTATTTTAAATCGCATAGGTCCGATTCATGTTGTTAAGACATGGCAGCCATTGTAGCTATATGTCTTTCGTATGCGCTGAGTATATCTTCCTCGAATTGTTTTCTTATATCCGTTGTTAACGGATGAACGATATCTCTGTAAGAATCACCCTCTTTACGATTAGGCATTGCCACAAAAATTTTGCCGTTGTTCTGAACGATTCGAACGTCATGTATCACGAAGTCATTATTGATAATAATAGATACATTAGCAAGAAGCTGTTTATTCGAATCGATAGAACTCACGTTGCGAAACCTGATGTCGGTAATAGTAGTCAACAATCTCACCCCTTTCATGATTAGTAGCATGTTGAACAAGGGTGTCAAACAAAGTTGTCATCGTTGTTTGTTATATATGATTGTTAAGCATGGTGTTACAATGTTAATAGACATGATGTTAAATGGTGTGCCTGTCGGGGATCGAACCCGAGACACCCAGATTAAAAGTCTGGTGCTCTACCAACTGAGCTACAAGCACATGATAGAGCTGTTTTTACAGCTCTATATTTTTTTTCACGCAGAATGCGCGGGAATCAAGACAAGACGCAATTACTTCTTTGCCTTCTTTCTCTTCTTGGATACAACTGCGTCCTTGAAGTTCTGGCCAGCCTTGAAGCAAGGCACAATTGTCGCAGGAATCTTGATCTTTGCCTTTGTCTGAGGATTGATACCGGTTCTAGCTGCACGTTCGCGAGCCTTGAATGTACCAAATCCAACAAACTGTACAGATTCACCGTTAGCTACTGTCTCAGTAATAGTTTCGATCATAGCCTTCAGCATTGTATCGGTCTCCTTCTTGGAAAAACCACTCTTTTCAGCAACGGCCGAAATAAACTCAAACTTGGTCATGTCATTCACCTCCTTGTTGTCAAATTATCGGTCATGTAGTATCGAAATACGATGTAACCTAAACAAAAACCCGACAACGGCACAAGCCGTTGTATGGTTGTGTTAGCAAAATTGAAAGCATATTATATCATGTTGATCGAATTATCGATGTTGATTCTGCGTTTCGTTGTTGTTCACGCAATTTGGCGTCTTGTTCAAATTGTTTTATTCGCTGTTGCACGATATCTATCGGATTCACAGGGGGTGGCATTATAAAATCGGTAAGGTCGTTTGGTTTCTTGATACGTTTTGTGATCGTTTTTGTAACTATTCTTACCGGTTGTTTTGCAGGCGTTTCAACCGTCTGCGCATTTTCTTCATCATTTGTGATTTCATAATCATCAAAATCATCGTCAAACAGATCGTCGAGCATATCATCGAATGTATCCGATTCGGATTCGAAAATGTCATCTGCCAGATCATCGGAATCATCGTCTCCGAAATTAACAGATGTTATTTCTTCGCTATCGACAAATAAGTCATCGTCGATATCCTCGATCTCATCATCCGTATCGTCAATATCAACATTCTCGTATTCGTCGTCATCATCGTAAGTGTCAGCATCCGTTGAATCATTTATGTATTCGGATATGTCTTCATGACATATTATATCGTTTGGCAATGTTTCATAAAGTATAGTGTCAGCGTTATCATCAGCTGTATCAAACGCTTTTAGCCACTCCCATTCGTCGTACTCGGACATTTCATTTCGTGCGAGTATAGTTTTGATGAAAACTGTATCGTTTTCAGATGGCAGATAATCATCAAGCAAAAGGTGTGCATCTCGATCATCGTATATTTTGTTTTTGAGTGGAAATATAGGTAGCAACAAATGGTCGGTGTTTTCATCATCGCCTAGTTTATATTCAAAACTATATTTACCATTATCGTCTTGTGATAAGATGCCGAGTAAGTGTCTGTGATACGTGTCGTTTGAATCAGCTATGAGTCGTGAGCAGACAAATAAATATTTCACGGTTATGTCCCTCTTTCTGTCAAACGTGTTCATTTATGATAATATTATATCACATAATCTACACAAAGTCAAGCATTATTAGTGATAAAACGGATATTATTCAGGTTTGTCAAATCAGCAAATTATGTTTAAATTTTTGACAAAATAATAACCGCTCTATTCGGAGCGGTTATCACTGAATTTACCAAAAAACGATAGATTTGTTGCACAACGTATCGTAATCTCTCACCCATATAACGATCTCACGGATGACGGTGATGACAGTCAGAGCAACGATCGTAATCAGCATCTTGCTTGTTTCGCCGTTTGTTATGCCTGGTATGATGAACCAGCCTGTAATCGGAAACGTGATGATTGCGAGCGAAAGCGTACGAAGCACTGTTTTGAAAAGGAGCACAGGCAGACCTAATATTATCTTTAACATGGTGAATTTTCCTTTCATATTGAAAATTTTTTAATACTGACCCGTATACAGCCTTCTGTATACATGACTAATGAACGATTTACGTGTTGATTTGATTATATCACACGCATGCATAATAATCAAGCGAATTTGATACGCATTTGATATAAACTAAAAAGCCTATGTCATACATAGGCTTTAGCTGTTTCGATCAGATCTGTGAGAGTCAATGTTCCCTTGTTGAGGAGTCCGGTAAGGTACATGCCGTAGCAATATTGCCAGATGGTTATTGCGATCCAGTCTGTCTCAGCGTATGCAGGATTGGACGGTATCGGTTCGCCTGGAAGATGCTTGTAGCTTGCACAGAATACATCGTTGTGGAGAATGCGGAACGGTGCAGCCTGACGAGCTTCGTCTGCTGTGTAGAAACGTCCTCCGCGTCTGACTATCTCTTCGACAACATCACTTGCTATGGTATGATCGACAAGCGGAGATATTGATCTACCCGAAAGCTTGTCGATGACTGTTTCCCTCTTTTCGGGGTCAATGTCATTAAGAATGCCGAAATAGGGTGCATTTTTATTGAACATAGTCGCTTGTCCTTTCTGTTATATTTTAATTATAGCATGATAGCATGATTATGTCAATGCTTTTATATAACACTCGACGAGGCGCAAGCCTCGTAAAAACCAAGCTTTTCGATATAATATTCATTATTTTAGAAAAATTGTTTTGTTTTGATGTTTTGTAAAAAAAAAAAGAAGTAATCCACCTAGTACTAGGTGGATTA
>JAZNWG010000427.1:0-2257 GCA_045593225.1 Oscillospiraceae bacterium | reverse complement strand
TGTTTTTGCCGTCTTTGCCGTCTGTCTCGCTACGCCCATAGCATCATCAAGCGCAGCAGCGCCGATGTTGTCAGGCTCTGTTGTAACCCCCGGCGTCCTTGTAGATGTTCTCTTTTTGTCTCTGCCTAAATTGGCAGCAATCGACGCAAGGTCGTTGTCTTCGTGTCTATTTACGATCTGGGCAACTGCGCTCTCAGCTAAAGCCCTTTGAGCGCTGCTTAAACCCGACCCGAAATTAGACTTAGGCTGCGCAGAGGTTCCTTTATTCCCCTGCGCAGCTCTATTTGCATTGATCGCATTTCTCGCGATTTCTTTCTGTTTTTCAGTGAGAGCCATATTGTTTACTCCTTACCAGCTTAAACATAGAGCATCTTTCTTACGTTGCTCTTCGGATTCTGCTTTTCATCGTTTGCATTCGGTTTTTCTCCGGTTATGTCGTACATAGCTCCGTAATATTCCTTGAACGCCGCTGCGGAATTTCCGGTATATCCGTTGTTAGCAAGCCAACTGTCAAGCGCAGCAGAGTTGACACCGTACTTAGACTGGTTAAACAGCTTTGCAGCTGCATTTGCCATTTTTACATCCGACATTCCGTTGTCGTATATTGGTATATCAATCTCTACCTCTTTTTTACCTCCGCCGCCTCTTCCTGAGCCGCCCTGCTCAGCCAGCCAAAGCCTCTGCGCTTCTGCGATCTGAGCTTCGTTCCAGCCGTAGAGCTTTCCCATGGCCGAGAAGTCCCCAAGCGCCGCGAGGTTGGCGGCACTTGCTTCCGCTTCAGATGCGTAAATATCCATAAGGTCCATAGCTGCTTTTCTGTCGTTCTGCCAGCGGTTATAGTCCTGCTCACCCAAAGCTACCTGCTGGTCTGCCAGCTGACCTCTGAAATAGTTTGCGGTCTCCTGTGCAGCTGTCACAGCCGCTGTGGACGGAATGCCGCCTGTCATTCCCGCATAAGCGCCCATTGTGTCCTCAACAGATCTGTCGGACTCTCTCAGGATGCTTTTCTTCAGCGCACTGTACGCAGGATCACTTGATGCGTCATACCCGCCGTAAGCTCCACCTGCCACAAGATCTCTCTGCTGCAGGTATCTGTCCACCGCATCTCTGCTGCCTCCCGACAATGTCCATCGTCCGGACGCCGCGTCAAAAGTGCTCTGTCCGCCCGTAAGCTCGTCAAGCTGTTTGGCAAGTCCCTCGTTCTTCGCCATTATAAGCGCTTTTGTGGCGTCATTTGCGCCCTCGTACTGCGCCTGATTTTCCAGTATCTTTTTTCTGATTTCTGCTTCGTTCATCACTGCCACCCCTTATATATCACTTCCGGAAAAATATCCGTTACTTCTTGCGTAAATTTTCCACAAGCCTTTACCTTCAACTTTAATTCTGTAATAATCGCATCTTGCAGGAACGAAAGAAAACTTGGTTACCTGCTTTCTGCTCGGTCCTTTTATGCTTCCCAAATACTCATACGGCTCTCCATCTGCGCTTATGTAGAACGTAAGCTCACTCTTTGCTGCTACTTCGGCGAGTACAGAAAGGTTCGTTTCATTCTTTTTGTTTACGGTGCTGTTTGTCGTATCGCCAAACTCAACCATTGACTCCATGTCAAACCATTCACCCTCTATGGGTACTTCTGCTTTTTTCTGACCGAGGCGGAAAACCTCCGTCTCTCCGTCAGCCTTTTCCGCAAGTGCCGTAAGATCTCCCTTGTGATATGCAAAACCGATAATATTTACCTCGTCATGCTTAAACCAGATGTAGTTTGTGGTGTCATACACAAACAGCGCTGAAACACCCGCTTTGTCTGTTAAGCAGACATAGTAGTCTTCACCGTCACTTCCCGCCACGGCCTTTTCAAATTCCTGAGTACCGAAGGCTGCGTTTACGCTTACAGGAAGGCCTCCTGTGTATCGCATCACGCCTTTTGGCGAATAATAGAAAAGACAGCTGTCGGCAATTGCAAGACTCTTGTCGCAGCCTTTTTTAACTCCGTATGTCTCAATTTCTATAAGACTCCAGTTTTCGGGTGAATCGTCTGTGTACATAAGCTTGTAAATTCTCTCTTCCTTGAAGAACAGAACTTCTCCGCTGTATGCACAGCAGGCCGTGAAGTCACCTACAGAACCCACCTCTACACTGTAGCTGTCTGTGGATATGCCCTCAAACACATTCCAGTTATACGGATCACCAAGCTTTGATGCGTAAATCGTGTCGCCCTTGCAGCCAAACAGTCTGTTGTTGCATTGACACATAAAAT
>JAZNWG010000426.1:0-13800 GCA_045593225.1 Oscillospiraceae bacterium | reverse complement strand
AAGCGCAAGAAGAAATAATCATGCAAGGCATAACAACCTGCCACGTCGTTTATTCAATATAAAAAAGGTAATAATATAAAAAACTCGGTCGGAATTTATCATCACTTTGATTTCATAAACGGTGCTCTCTGATTTGGTGTGAAAAGGAAAAGGTATGAACGAAATAAATTACTCCATGCTGTGTGATTTCTACCAGCTTACAATGGGAAATGGTTACTATAAAACAAAATATGCGGAGAAGACCGCGTATTTCGATATGTTCTTCCGCCGCGTTCCTGACGGCGGAGGCTATGCTATCGCCGCAGGTCTCCAGCAGGTCGTTGAATACATCAACGATCTGCATTTCAGCGAGGAGGATATCGAATTTTTGCGCAGCAAGGGCATTTTTGACGAGGGCTTTTTAAGCTATCTGCGCGATTTCAAGTTCACAGGCGATATCTGGGCTGTTCCCGAGGGAACTCCCGTATTCCCCAACGAGCCGCTGCTGACTGTCCGCGCTCCTGCCATTCAGGCGCAGCTTATCGAGACTATGGTGCTGCTGCTCGTAAATCACCAATCGCTTATCGCAACCAAGGCAAGCCGCATAGTAAGAGCCGCAAACGGCCGCGCTGTGTCGGAATTCGGCTCGCGCAGAGCGCACGGCGCAAGCGGCGCACTGCTCGGTGCAAGAGCTGCATATATCGCAGGCTGCACAGGTACTGCGTGCGTGCTGGCAGATGAGCTGTATGACGTCCCCTCTACAGGAACTATGGCTCATTCGTGGGTGCAGATGTTCGATACCGAGCTTGAGGCATTCGAGGAATACTGCCGCGTTTACCCCGACAGTACTACGCTGCTGGTGGACACCTACAATGTGCTGAAAAGCGGTGTCCCCAATGCGATAAAGGCATTCGACACTGTTCTGAAGCCGCTCGGCGCGCGCCCCAAGGGTATCCGCCTTGACTCGGGCGATATCGCGTACCTTTCTATCGAAGCAAGAAAAATGCTGGACGAGGCAGGCTATCCGGACTGCAAGATAGTAGCCTCCAACAGTCTTGACGAATACATCATCTCCGACCTGCTGAGACAGGGCGCGAAGATTGACCTTTTCGGTGTCGGCGAGCGTCTTATCACTGCAAAGAGCGAGCCTGTATTCGGTGGAGTGTACAAGCTTGTCGCAACCGAGGACAACGGAGAGATAAAGCCTAAGATCAAAATATCCGAAAACGTTGTGAAGATCACAAATCCACACTACAAGAAGCTTTACAGACTTTATGACAACAAGACAGGCAAGGCAGTCGCAGACCAGCTTTGCGTGTATGACGAAAAGATAGACGACACAAAGCCGCTGACTATCTTCGACCCTGATTTCACTTGGAAGAAAAAGACCGTGGAGGACTTCACCGTGCGCGAGCTGCAGGTGCCTGTATTTCAGGGTGGCAAGCAGGTGTACGAGCTTCCCGATATCGAAACGATAAGAAGCTACTGCGCCGAGCAGCAGGATACTCTCTGGGACGAGATAAAGCGTTTTGAAAATCCGCATAAATACTATGTAGACCTGTCTGAGAAGCTCTGGAGGATAAAGAACGGTCTGCTTGACGGAAAGGGTGAAGCATAATGCTTGAGACTATAAACGACTTCGGCAGAAAGGTCACTGCATTGTATGAAGCAGGGCAGTACTGCACCTTTGCGCCGCCCGAGGAAACGCTCGGCGTTATAGATACCTCGCCCGAGCATGACGGCAGCCGCGGAATTGCATTTCTCTGCGACGAGATACGCACGAATTTCGGCGGTGCGATATCACGTGTCGGCTACAAGCAGGTATGCTCCGTCAGGATAGTTAAAAGTTATGAAACAACCTTCGATGACGAGCTTGAAATAGAAGCTCCGAATTGCTGCATAAGGATAACGGACTGCTCGCTGAACAAGTTCTTCCTGCGCCAGCTTATAAACTCCATGTGCCGCATATACTACACCATGCGCGAGGAACAGCGACTGGAGCTGCACGCTCAGTGTACCGCAGCCGCAGCAGAGCATTTCGCGGGAGAGATACCTGTCATTGATGTGCAACTGCCCGACGATGCTCCCGAAAAGCCTGCAGTAAAGGTAGAAAAGGCTGCGCCCGCAGAAATCCCCGAGGGTAAGATACAGTGGCTCTCAAACGGAACGGCAGAGCAGGAAAAGGCTTCCGAGCCTGTTCCCGAGGACAAGCCCGAGCCTGCTGAAGAAAAAATCGCTCCCGAAGCGCCGAAGCCGAAAAATGACGACATCTCCGATATCGCAGACGATCTCCCCGAAGACATGAGCCGCGATGAAGCGCTATCTTACCTTGTAAGCTCGATAAACGAGATAAATTCCGACAGCGAGGACGAATTTGACGATGAGCTGCTTGAGGAAGCACCCGTTCCCACAGCTCCCTCAGAAGCTGCGCCTGCCGAGATAACAGCAGAGCAGCCTCCCGAGGAGCCACAGCTGCCACCGCTTACTCTCACAGAAGAGCCCCTTTCCGATGATATCTACATAAAAGCAAGCCGCAGACTTCGCCAGTACTGCGAGGAGCGCCTGCTTACAATGAACGAGATCGAAAACGAGGTCAAGCAAAACATGGTAAGCGTTGCGGAAAGCTACTCCGCACTGTCCGCCGAGGGTAATATTCCCGACATCATCGCACAGCGTGTCGAGGCGCTCAGAAATGCTACCGACCACCTTACCGAATACTTCGCACTCGGCGAGGATATCGCGGCAAGAGTAATGTTCTTTATGCTGTATCAGATGCTCAGCTACTCCGACAGGATAGCAGAGCAGCCCGAGACCAAAGAGCGCCTGAATGATTTCTTCCGCCGCTACGGCTCGGCAGGAATGGCATTATCGCTGCTGGACAGCGGAATTTGAGGTGATAAAATGCTGCCAAAGCTTATTATAGTCATTCCCTGCTACAACGAGCAGGAGGTGCTGCCCGTTACTGCGCCGATGTTTCTCGATAAGCTGAACTCGCTCATCGCAGCGGTAAAAATTGCTCCCGACAGCCGTATCATGTTCGTGAATGACGGCAGCAGGGACAAGACCTGGGATATAATCTCCGACCTTGCAAAACAGGACGAGCATTTCATCGGCATCTGTCAGAGCCGAAACCGTGGCCATCAGAATGCGGTGCTTGCAGGTCTTATGGAGGCAAAGGACATCTGCGATATCACGATAAGCATAGACTGCGACGGTCAGGACGACATCAATGCCATGGACAAGATGGTGGACGAGTATATCGGCGGCTGCGAGATAGTTTACGGTGTGCGTTCAAGCCGCAAAAAGGACAGCTTCTTCAAGCGCACCACCGCGCAGGGCTTCTACAAGCTGCTGAACTCCATGGGCGCAGAGGTGGTCTACAACCACGCGGACTACCGTTTAGTCAGCAGCAAGGTATTGCAGGAATTCGCGAACTTCAAGGAAGTAAATCTGTTTCTGCGCGGAATGTTCCCGCTTGTCGGCTTCAAGAGCACAAGCGTTTTCTACGAGCGCAACGAGCGCCTTGCAGGCAAGAGCCACTACCCGCTAAGCAAGATGCTGAGCCTTGCTTTCGACGGAATTACAAGCCTTTCGATAAAGCCGATAAAGCTTATCTTCGCGCTCGGCATGGTGATAGCTACGCTTAGCTTTGTCGGAATCGTATGGGCGATAGTTGAGGCGCTGCTCGGAAACACCGTAGGCGGCTGGGCTTCGACTATCTGCATACTGTGCTTTTTCAGCGGAATACAGCTTATCTCCATCGGCGTTATCGGTCAGTATATCGGAAAGATATACATGGAGGTAAAGCAGCGGCCGCGTTATATTATAAGCGAACGCACCTACGACAGGCAGGAGAAGAATGACAGCCATGAGTGATTTCAGCATAAACGAAATGCTCTCCATGCAGGAGCAGCTACAAGAGAAATACAAGGACAAGTGGGAAGCTATCTCCCCCGAAGCAGGCAAGCACAAGCTTCTCTGGATGATCGGCGAGATAGGCGAGGTCATTGATATCGTGAAGAAAAACGGTGGCGCAAAAGTCTGCGAAAACAACGAGCTCAGAAAAGAGCTTGTTGAAGAAATAGCAGATGTACTCATGTATTACAATGATGTTCTGCTTTGCTATGGCATTACAGCCGATGAGCTTAAGCAGGCTTATACCCAGAAGTTCGAGAAAAACATGAAACGTTGGTAAATAAAAATCCGCACAGCCGAAAACTGTGCGGATATTTTTATCAAAAAAGTGACTCCATCGATAAGCCGAGTTCTGTCGTGTATGACCATCTATCTAGCCCTGCCGTCGCCGACAGGATCAAGCCTCCTTACAACGGGGCGCGCCGAGCAGACGCGTGATCCCCCGCACCAATCGGAGTTGCATCGGATAGGGTTTACATAGCTACATAGTCTCCTATGCACCGGTGAGCTCTTACCTCGCCTTTCCACCCTTACAGGAGCCGTGAACACTTCTGCGGTATATCTCTGTTGCACTAGCCCTAAGGTCGCCCTCGGCTGACGTTATCAGCTACCCTGCTCTGTGATGCTCGGACTTTCCTCATTACCCAAACGGGTCCCGCGGTCATATAATGAAGTCACGAAGCCTAGTATACCACAAAGTTTTAAAAAAATCAAGTACGCCGCGCTTAAAAAGCATTTCCGCCTCTTGACAAAACCGTTTATTGGCTGTATAATTTAAAATGTATGTTTATAATTATTTCTGCTGCCCTCTCTCCATGCGGTCATGAGGGCTTTTTTACACTCAATACTTATTTGCGAAAGGAACAGTGTTATGACCTATAATATCAAAGAGGTATCCGAAAGACTACGTGCTTCAAGAGAAGCTCTTGACCTCACCCCCGAATACATGGCAGAGCGCACACAGGTCTCCGTTGAGGAGTATATTTCCCTTGAAAACGGCGAACGCGACCTCTCCCTGTCCTTTATGAACAACTGCGCCGAGGCTCTGGGCATAGAACTTATCGCGCTGCTTACAGGTCAGTCGCCCAAGCTTACAAAGTATTCTATCGTCAGAAAGGGCGAGGGTCTGCGTATCGAGCGCCGCGAGCGCTTTGAGTACTACCATCTTGCATATATGTTCAAGAACAAGTGCCTTGAGCCTATGCTGGTAACCGCACCTTATCTCGAAGAGCAGCAAAATGCTCCTATAAAAATGTCCTCTCACGAGGGTCAGGAATTTGACTATATCATCTCGGGTCAGATGAAGTTCATCATCAATGGCCATGTAGAGATTCTCGGCCCCGGCGACAGCCTTTACCTCGACAGCAAGAACCCCCACGGAATGATAGCTGTCGGTGGCGAGGACTGCACATTCATCGCAATACTGGTATCTTGATATACATAAAGACAAGAAAGGAAACACAGAACAATGGACGTACGTTCTTATCACCTTAATTTTGTCAAAGAAGGCTTTGATGAAAACGGTATATTGAATAAATTCGAGGTATCGTATCCCGATAATTTCAATTTCAGCTACGATATCATAGACAAGTACGGCGAGCTGGAGTCCGACCGCCGCGCTCTCATGTGGGTAGACCTCGAGGGTAACGAGCGCACCTTTACCTTCGGCGACCTTTCAAGACTCTCCACAAAGGCCGCAAATATGTTCCTTTCAATGGGCATAAAGAAGGGCGACCATGTAATGCTGGTGCTGAAAAGAAACTACCAGTTCTGGTACGTTATGATGGCGCTTATCAAGATCGGCGCTATCGGTATTCCCGCGACACATCTGCTCACAACAAAGGATTTCGTCTACCGTTTTGAGGCTGCTGATGTAAAGGCTGTCGTTGCAACAAGCCACGCAGATGTCTCCCACTTCGTTGAGGAGGCAGACGAAAAGCTCGGCAACTGTCTCAATGCAAAGTACATCGTAAACGGTACACGCGAGGGCTGGACGAATTTCGATGAAGAGATCGAAAAGTACCCCGACACTATGGAGCGTATCCCCACCAAGGCCGACGAGACCTTCCTGCTGTACTTCACATCGGGCACCACAGGCTATCCCAAGATGGTAATCCACGACCACACCTACGCGCTCGCTCATATCCAGACAGCAAAACACTGGCATAATGTCGACCCCGATGGTATTCACCTTACCATTTCCGATACCGGCTGGGGCAAGGCGGCATGGGGCAAGATGTACGGTCAGCTCATAATGGGCACCTGCGTGTTCGTGTATGACTTTGATAAGTTCATTCCCGAAAATATGCTGACAGTAATGGAGAAATACAGAATAACAACATTCTGTGCTCCCCCTACAATGTTCCGCTTCTTTATCAAGACAGGACTCGGCAATTACGACCTTTCCAGCCTCAAGTACTGCACCATTGCAGGCGAGGCGCTCAACCCCGAGGTTTACAATAAGTGGTTTGAATTTACAGGCATCAGGCTCATGGAGGGATTCGGACAGACCGAGTCTGCGCTGATGCTCGCAAACACCATCGGCATGACTCCAAAGCCTGGCTCTATGGGCAAGCCCACCCCTCTTTACGATATCGTGCTGGTTGATGCCGACGGCGAGGAAGTTCCCGTAGGTGAAACAGGCGAGATCTGTGTGCGTTGTGAATACACCCACAAGCTTGGCCTCTTCCGCGGCTATTACCGCAATAAGGAGATCACAGATGAGTGCTGGTATGACGGACTTTACCATACAGGCGATACTGCTTGGAAGGACGAGGACGGATACTATTGGTATGTTGGCAGAAACGACGATGTTATCAAAGCAAGCGGCTACCGTATCGGCCCGTTTGAGATAGAGAGCGTGCTCATCGCGCACCCCGCAGTCCTTGAATGTGCCGTGACAGGTGCTCCCCACCCCATCAGAGGCATGGTCGTAAAGGCTACCATCGTGCTCGCCAAGGGACACACCGCAAGCGACGAGCTTGTAAAGGAGCTTCAGGATCACGTCAAGAAGAACACCGCGCCATATAAGTACCCCAGAATAGTTGAATTCGTGGACGAGCTTCCCAAGACTATCAGCGGCAAGATCAAGCGCGGCGAGATAAGAAAGCGTGATATCGAAAAGTACAATGCGGAAAATCCGCTGTAAGCATAAAGAAACACTGAATTAAGGAGAATATAAAATGGTTGTAATCGAACTTGAAAATGGCAAGAAGATAAAGCTGGAGCTGTACCCCGACAAGGCTCCCATCACTGTTGAGAACTTTCTGAAGCTGGTAGGCGAGGGTTTCTATGACGGCCTCATCTTCCATCGCGTGATCAAGGACTTCATGATCCAGGGCGGCGACCCCACAGGCACAGGCATGGGCGGCGCTAAGGATAAGATCAAGGGCGAGTTCCTGATGAACGGTGTTCCCAACAGCCTTTCTCACGAGCGCGGCGTCATCTCCATGGCAAGAGCGCAGAACCCCAACTCCGCAAGCTCTCAGTTCTTTATCGTGCACAAGGATTCCACTTTCCTCGATGGCCAGTACGCTGCATTCGGCAGAGTTACCGAGGGCATGGACGCAGTTGATGAGATCGCTGAGACTGCTACCGACATGAATGATCGCCCCAGAAGCGACATGAAAATGAAGAAGGTCTACATCGAAGAATAAGATCAAAAAGCGAAGCTTTAAAGGCTTCGCTTTTTTATTGTCTTCCTTGTCAGAATGTGACAATCGAAACCTTATGCATATTACACAAAAAGCATTGGCGTTTTTAATCAAATTGTGTCCATTTTCAGCTCCGGACGCGCTATTTCTCACCTGTTGCTATTGACAAAAATGCTATTTTATAGTATCATAGAAGAATAGGAGTATAGGGCGAAGTGCGCCTTTTTCCCATTACTGAAAAAGAGGTTTAAAAATGCAATTTGGAAGTGTGGCATTTTTTAAAGTGCTTATAAAAACTGTCCTCTGTATAGCATTTTTTGTTCCGCTGGTACTGTGCGTCGTGTTTGCAGTGCTTTTGTGGAACAAGAGCGCCGAGTTGGAGGAGGTCAGGTTTGAAAACGAAAAACTGACATATTACTCCGAGATAGTAAGCGGCGAGCAGCCTCTTACTGTGGAAGGCTTTTACGAGCTTTATTCGGGCAGCGGGCTTTCGGACGAAGCACTGATCGCGTATATCAACGGACAGAACGGCGATGCGTCCGAAGTAAAGCCGCAGACTGCCGAAAAAACCACCGCTCAAAGCACGGATAACGCTCCGACAGAGAACGACCCCGTGCCCGCGGAAAGCGCAGAGGCTTCAGGGCCTGCCGATGACTCTGATGATCCTCCCATAGTGGACGAGCCCGAGGATATTCCCGTATCACAGCCTGTGAATGAATACGAAGCTCTGTATACAGACCTCACTGTTCCCGTTCCCACACAGTACGTAAGAGAAGAGGGAACGATCTACCTCACATTTGACGACGGACCGTCACAAAATACATATTCCGTGCTGCACTACCTCGATCAGTACGATATCAAGGCAACTTTCTTTGTAGTGCCGCAGCGCACTGACGAATGCTACGCACTCATGAAGCAGATCGTTGACAAGGGCCACTCGATAGGCGTGCACAGCGCTTCTCACGAGTACGAGAAGATCTATGCCTCCGTAGAAGCTTATCTCGAGGACTTCAACGAAGCATGGCAGATGATCTACGAAGCAACAGGAGTAAAAACGCACATATTCCGCTTCCCGGGTGGCAGCAAGAACGACTTCAACGAAGCGACCCGTGACGCAATAATCGAGGAAATGACCCGCCGCGGCTTCCGCTACTACGACTGGAACGTTGACAGCAACGACGCAGGCGGAGCGACATGGACAGAGATGTACAACTCAATACCTGCGGATATTGCAGGAAATTATCGTTCTGTGGTGCTTATGCACGATTCCGCTCAGCGCGAGAACACAGTCTATGTGCTTGAGGATATACTCAGAGTGCTTACCAATGAAGGCTATAAATTCGATAAAATAAACAACAACACGCAGCCTGTCCAGTTCATCGGACCGTTTGCGTAATCTGTAACAGAAAGGATAACCGATTATGGGTATTAAGGATAATTTCTCACAGGCAGTCAAAGAGCTGTGGAAAAAGGACGGAATGGAGGAGGCTGCCGAGGCTCCTGTGATCAGAGACGGCGCTCCCACTCAGCTTGACCAGTATCTTAACCAGCAGCCCGAGCAGGCCGCTGCCCCCGCCCAGCCTGTTGCTCCCGTTCAGGCAGAGGCTCCTGTACAGCAGGCGGCTCCCACACAAGCTGCACAGCCTGCCACTCCTGCACAGCCCGCTCAGGCAGTAGCTCAGCCTGTTGCTCCTCAGCAGGAAACAGGTGTAAACGGTGTTCCGCTGGAAACGCCCTATTACCGCACTGCTCCCGCAGCTAATGCGCAGACCGCGCAGCAGCCCGCAGGCGCAAATACATATAACCCCAACAGCGGCTTCGTTACAGCTCCAGCGGCAGTGCCCGGAAATGTAAACGCAAACCGCGCAGCAGGCGTAAGTGACGAGGTAACTGTTATCTCCAAGAATACCGTTATTGACGGAAACGTGCGCTCCCTCGCGAATATGCAGGTAGACGGCAATATCAAGGGCAACGTTGAAACAACTCGCGATATCGACATGACAGGTAAGGTAGTCGGCGATATGAAGTGCAACAATGCTACCATGAACTCCGCTGCTATGCAGGGTAATATGACCATCAAGGGTAAAATGCGCATGGACAGAGATACTATCCTTATCGGCGACCTTACCTCTCAGTACGCTGACGTAAACGGCCGTATCAGAGGCAAACTGGAGATCGCAGGCAAGGCAGAGCTCAAGCGTGACGCTATCGTGTTCGGCGATATCAACGCTTCTACTATCGCAGTTACAGACGGCGCTATCATTCAGGGCTATGTAAATACGACCTTCCTCTCTAAGGAAGACAGCCGCAACGCTTTCCCCGACGCTATCTCACTTGACGCAACGAAGGCGGAAAACGCAAAGTAACGACTAAAAAACGGCGAAGAAAGCCGTTCGCGGTTGACTGGTCTGCCGTTATGGATTACAATTATTATATGCACTTGTATAGTGCGAAAGGTTATTAAATGAGCAAACAAAAAACTTCTCTCGCGCCGCTTATCTCCACTATTATCGTTGCGGTGCTCGCGATCGCGGTAGTGATCGTTGCGCTTATGCTTATCACAGGCGATAACGGTACATCTTCTGACAGCGGAGCAACTCCCGATACCTCAATATCGGAGAGCTTCAAGCCCACACAGGAGCTTGTGGACGAATGCACATACGCAGCACATGACCTCGTTGCAGATAACTACCGCATAGTTCGCCTGTTCGTTACAGAGGGTCTCGCATACGAGCCCGAGCCTTACGGAAACCTCCCCGAGGACGGTCTGTATACCGTAAGCAGCAACGAATATAAAACTCTACAGCAGATCGAAGACCTTGTGAACTCCGTGTTTATCGAGGAAGAAGCTGTCCGCGTTCTCGGTAATATCGACGGAAAAGGCCTCGCAGTATATCAGGACCGCGAGAAGCTCGTCAAGGTAGAGGATACCGCAGATACTACCGCTGAAGCGACAGAGGAGAGTACAGGCGTTCAGTATAAGACAGAATATGTTCTCGGAATAAGTGCTGATTTCGCTCCTGACGAGAGCTACACCAAGGACTGGTCAAGCTGCCGTATTGCGATAATCCCCCGCTCCGAAACGCTGTGCGACCTCACAGTATATCTGGACGGTCTTGACGAGAATACTGCTACCGAGGCTGACTCTGACAGCATTCTAAAAATGACTATGGTAAAGGTAGAGCAGGACTGGCGTCTGGAAAAGTTCGTATACTGATATGTCCAGAAAAAACAATAATCTCGCCGCCTATGCGGTGGCGAGTCAGTTCGCATTCTCGGTGCTTGGACCGCTGCTGGTTTTTATAGTCGGCGGATATTATGCTTCAAAATACTTCAGCTGGCCTGATTGGGCAATGGGAATATGCGTTGCGCTGGGTATAATATTCATGCTGGGTGGCGGTATATCGCAGCTCGGAAAGATAATGCGCATCTACGGCAAGGATAACAAAAACGCTCCCAAAAGCTTTTCAAGCAGCGATGACAATGACTACTTCGACAACTATCGGTGATAGGATATGGCAGCAAAGAAAACTGAGATAATAGTACAGGAAATGCGCTCGCTGCGTCCCTATTACCTTGCGATAAACGGCGTTTATTTCGCTGTCGTGCTGATATTGTTCTTTGTTATGGGGTATGATTATACATTGATAACAGGAGCCATATATGGCAATATTATAACTGTGCTGAATTTCTACATTCTCGGAAAGACCGCACAGAAGGCGATAAGAAAATCGTCGCCTAAAGCAGCGCAGACTTATATGAACACAATGTACTGCATAAGATATCTGGGACTTTTTGCGGCAATGTCAGTGGCTGCACTGGTTCCAATTATAAATCTGCTGACATCGGTTATACCGCTGCTTTTTGTAAAGATAGCAATTACGATAAGAGCTATCCGCGAGAAAAACAATGACTGAAATTCTCTTTCGCAATTCAACGGGCGCTGACCCGTCCAAAAGGAGGAAGATATTATGTTAAATGCCATACTTATGGCATCAGAGTCGGCCTTTACTATCAACGGACCGCTCGTTGTAGCCAGCTGGGAAATGTTCGGAATGACATGGAACCTTACCGAGTCCGTAATAGTCCAGTGGATAGTAATAGCACTGCTAGGCTTGCTGTTTTTTGTGCTGGGCAGAAAGCTGAAGGTCGTTCCCACATCCCGCCGACAGGCGCTTGCTGAATGGCTGGTCACATTCGTTATTGATATGGTAGACGGCACTATGGGAGAAAAGTACAAGTCCTACCGACCCTACATTGGTATGCTTATCATCTATGTGATCGTGTGCAACCTTATCGGACTTCTCGGACTGCGTTCGCCCACGGCTGATGTATCGGTAACTGCTACACTGGCTATCATCACTTTCTGTATGACCCAGTATAACCGTGCAAAGACAGGCGGAGTGAAGGGTTACTTCAAGGCATATATTGATCCGCTCCCTTTCATGCTTCCCTCTAATATTATCGGTGAAATATCCAACCCTGTTTCCATGGCACTTCGTCTTTTCGGTAATATGGTAGCAGGTATGGTAATCGGCGGACTTATCTACTGGGCTCTTGGCAGCATCATGCCGCCCATCTTCATCCCCGCGGTAGCGTCCCTGTACTTCGATATCTTCTCGGGCGTTATCCAGGCATATATCTTTACTATGCTCACAATGTCGTATATCTCTAACGCAGAATGTGAGTAAAAAACAAGGTTATATTCTCGTATTAAGAGAATAATATACAAGCAAATCAAATATTCATGGAGGATATTACAATGACAGACATGGAAATTTTAGCAAATGCTATCGTACTCGGCTCGTCCGCTCTCGGCGCAGGCGCAGCAATGATCGCAGGTATCGGCCCCGGTATCGGTGAGGGTTACTGTGGCGGTAAAGCGGTTGAATCTATCGCAAGACAGCCCGAGGCTTCCGGTGCGATCACAAGAACAATGATCATCGGTGACGCTATAGCAGAGACAACAGGTATCTACGCGCTGGTAGTTGCACTGCTGCTCCTTTATGCTAACCCCATCTTCGGCTCTCTCCAGAGCGTACTCGGCGCATAAGCTGAAAAAAAGATAAAAGCAAAAAGGAGGAGTTGGGCATAATGCTGAATATGATCAGCGAGGTTGCGAGTACAATGGAAACTTCACCCGCATGGTATGAATCGCTCGTTTCCATAAATCCCACAACCATAATTTTCACCCTTATCAATGCGCTCATAATCTTCCTCTTGTTCAGAATATTCCTGTACAAGCCGGTGTGCAATATACTGGACCAGCGCAAGGAGATCGCCGCAAAGGAGATCGCCGACGCGCAGGCAGCAAAGGAAGCTGCTGAAAAAACAGAGCAGGAATACCTTGCAAAGCTCGCCGATGCAAAGGCTGAGGCTGCTGAGATCATGAAGCAGGCAACAGCAAGAGCACAGGCGCGTGAGGAAGAGATCATCTCCGACGCTAACAAGAACGCCGCAGAGATCAGAGCAAAGGCAGAAGAAGCTATCGAGCGCGACAAGAAGCGTGCTATGAACGAGATAAAGGACGAGATATCCGATATCGTAGTAATGGCAGCTACAAAGGTCGTTGAAAAGGAAATTTCGGCTAAGGATAATGAGAATATCATCTCCGAGTTCTTAGTTAATGTAGGTGCGCAGGAATAAGCTCACCCCCGAAAATCAATAAAAACGGGAGAAAAACATGAACGACAAGGCAGAAAAGGTATACGGCGAAGCGTTTTTCGAGCTGTGCCTTGAGGAGTGTCCCGATAAGCTTCAGAATATATCGGAGGAGCTTTCCGCACTGTCGGATATCTTCCGCGAAAACCCCGAGCTTGTAAAGATAATGGGTACACCCACAATATCAACAGAAGAAAAGCTATCGCTCACCAAGGATATTATCACAAACGGAAACGTTAGTGAATACAGCGGAAACCTGCTTTGTATACTCGCAGAACGCAGCAGATTTGGCTGCTTCGATGGTATAGTAAAGCACTTCCGCGCGAAGTACAACGAGTACTTCAAGATCGCCGAGATCACCGTCACAACAAGCACTCCCCTCACAGAGGAGCTCCGTAAGAAGATCATCGCGAAGATGTCTGAGGTAACAGGTAATACCGTTACCCTGCGTGAAAAGCTTGACCCCGCTATAATCGGCGGTATCGTGATAGACCACAACAACACTCACTACGACAACAGCGTCAAGGCAAGGCTCAATGCGATAAAGAACGAGCTCGGCTCGATAATCGCATAACAAATAAACTTAAGAAAG
>JAZNWG010000425.1:0-5739 GCA_045593225.1 Oscillospiraceae bacterium | reverse complement strand
AAGGCCTGTCATGGTGCAGATAACGATAGTATCTATAAATGTACCTGTCATAGTTACAAGGCCCTGACGCGCAGTGTCATTTGTCTTTGCTGCCGCAGACGCGATAGGCGCAGAGCCGAGGCCTGCTTCGTTCGAGAATATGCCTCGCTTGATGCCCTGCTGCATTGCAATGAAGATACCGCCCAGCGCACCGCCGCCTGCAGCCTCAAAGCTGAACGCGCTTGTGAATACCGAAGCGATAACCTCGGGTATTTTGGTGATATTGCAGCCGAGGATAGTAAGCACACATACTACATACAATATCGCCATGAAGGGCACGACGACCTGCGAGATAGAAGATATTCTTTGTATGCCACCGATGATAACCAATGCCGCACCGACAGTGATGACTGCGCCTGCGATGATAGTAGCAAGCGAGAAATCACCCCACGGGAGCGATACCGTGTCGCTGTTGAAAAAGCCACCAACTGCACTACTGATACTGTTTATCTGCGAGAATGTACCGATACCGAACAATCCCACGAACACTCCGAACACAGCAAACACCTTTGCAAGCCACTTCCAGCGCTTGCCCATGCCGTTTTCAATATAATAGAACGGTCCGCCGAGCTTGTTTCCGTTTCGGTCTGTCACGCGGTACTTGATAGCAAGCAGACCCTCAGCGTACTTAGTAGCCATACCGAAGATAGCCGCAAGCTCCATCCAGAACAGCGCGCCCGGGCCGCCTACCGATATAGCAAGAGCTACGCCTACGATATTACCTGTGCCGATAGTTGCAGAAAGCGCGGTGCAGAGTGCGCCGAAGCTTGTAACGTCGCCATCGCCGCCCTCCTCGTTCTTTACCATGTATTTAAGCGAGCGCCCAAGTCTGCGGAACTGCACGCCTCTTGTGCGGATAGTAAGGAATATTCCACCGAAAAGGATAAGCACCATAAGCGGAATTGCAATCACTCCGTCAATGGATGAAAGCACGTCCATTATATTGAAAGGTTTTGCTTCGGCAGCCTCCGCCGTTGAAATCATGTTTAGTATTGTCATCATTTACTCCGTATTTATTTCTGTCTTGATTCAAGCACCAAGAGCTTGCACATCACGCACACCTCGCCGTTAAAGCTGCACTCTAACGCTACAGCTTCCTTTGTGATGCCCTTCTCAACTCTGTAAGCGGTGTAGTCCGCAGGGTTTATGTCAGGGTAGAAGTTTTCATATGCTCCGTTATCTATTTCGCTTTGCGCCATGGAACGCAGCTTTTCAACAGTCATAAGCTCTCCGTCAAACTGCACCACCGTGAGCTTTCTGTACTCCTCCGATATCTCCTCTGTAAAACAATAGCCGTCATACACCGACAGATACTCCGAATAGCTGCTGTCGGAGCGCACTCCTCGATAGAAAGACACCTTTTCGTCAGGCCCGCCAAAGCCCGTTGTAAGGTAGACCTTGGTGTTGCTGCTCTCGTCCTCTGTTGCCAAAACATTCGCAAGCAGTATCTTTGACGGTTCTTCCGCATCAAAGCCGAAGATACTTTCAAGCAGCGCGTAACGCTCTCCCAGAGCACCCTTCAGCTCCTCGTCCTGCGCCGTGATGTCAACCGTGATGCCGTCAACCGTCACCGCCTGAAGTCCTGCGTCAGCTTCTATCATCGACTTCGCCGAACACGCTGCACACGTCAACGCAAGCACCGCCGCACAAACAACACATATTATTCTTTTCATGTTATCCTCCAGTCGATAGGCTCTATCCCGTTCGTTACGAGAAAATCATTCGTCTTTGAAAAATGGCTGCACCCGAAAAAGCCGTTGTACGCCGACAGCGGACTGGGGTGAGCGCACTGCAATACAAGATGTGCGGGATTTGTTATAAGCTTTGTCTTTGCGCGCGCATTGCCACCCCACAGAATGAAAACTATCGGCTGCTGCCGTTCGTTCAGAAGCTCTATAACGCGGTCGGTGAGTATCTCCCAGCCCTGTCCGCGGTGACTGTTAGCCTGACCCTCGCGCACTGTAAGCGCAGTGTTCAGAAGCAGCACGCCGCTCTTTGCCCACGAAGTAAGCTCGCCATGAGAGGGCGGCTGTATACCGAGGTCTGCGTTCAGCTCCTTGAAGATATTCTGTAACGATGGCGGAGGCTGAACTCCCTTTTTTACCGAGAAACACAGTCCGTGCGCCTGACCCATGCCGTGATACGGGTCCTGACCGAGTATCACCGCCTTGACATCGCTGTACGAGGTGTAGCGCAGCGCGTTGAAAATATCATTCATCGGCGGGAATATATTGCGGCTGTTGTATTCAGCCTTGAGGAACTCACGAAGGCGCAGGTAGTAGTCTTTTTTAAACTCATCTGCAAGCAGCGCGTCCCACTCATTGCCTATGTTTACCATTATATCACTTCTTCTTTTTCTTATAATGAGGATTTTTAGCTCTCTTGGGCTTTACCGAGAAGCCGAAGCTGCCTATCTTCTTGCCAAGCGCGAAGTATGTTCCGTGCGCGTAAGCCATAAGCCCTGCTTTTTCTATCATCAGCCTGCCCTTTTCGTCTATAAGGTGCTCGGCGATGTTTACCGAAACTATCTCGGCAATGAACATATCGTGACTTCCCTGAGGAAGCACGTCTGTCACCTTGCACTCAAGCGAGATGGGGCACTGCTCGATCTGCGGTGCGGAAACGATGTTGCTCTTCTGAGCGGTAAGGCGCTGCTTTGCGAGCTTATCCTCATGCTTTCCGCTCTTTATTCCGCAATAGTCCACCTGACGCACGAAATTCGAGGGCATCATATTTATTACAAACTCGCCGCTTTCCTTTATAATATTGTAGCTGTTGCGGCTGGGTCTTACCGAGATATAGGTCTTGGGCGGATCGGAATTGATTATTCCTGTCCATGCGATAGTGATAGCAGCAGGCTTTTCAACAGTGCCGCAGCTTACCAGTACAGCAGGCACAGGAGCAAGCAGAGTGCCGCCCTTCCATTGAACTTTTTCCATAATATTTTCCTTTCAAAGTAAACTTTGCTTTTATTTTCACAAACATATTATTCATTATAGCATAATGCGGTAAATTTTGCAAGTAGCAAAACAGTGCTTTTCCTTGACATGAATTGTAAATTCTGCTATAATTAAAACTAAGATAAAACATTCCGTATGTGGCACTTTACCTCATACATTTATGATACATCACCAAAGGAGGAGCATTATGAAACTGAAAAACAGACTGTTTGCGGTCATTGCGGCTGCAGTGCTTTCAACAAGCGTGTTCAGTGAGCCTGTGCAGCAATTTATTGGTGCTAACATCACCGCCGAGGCTGCAACCACTGTCGCCACACCTACCGCCTCGCGCAAATCCGCGTCCTATTATTGCTCGGGTACGCTGAAGGTAACACTTTCCTGCGCTACCTCGGGAGCAACCATTTATTACAGCACCGACGGCGGAAGCACGTACAAGCAGTACACAAAGCCGCTGTATTTTGCCAAAAACGGCACTATAAAGTTCTACGCTAAAAAGAACGGAGTAAAGAGTGCTGTGGCATCGCGCACATACAAGCTCGTTCCTAAGTTCACCGTAAGCCTTGCCTCGGGAACTTACGACAGCGCAAAAAAGGTGTACATATCCTCTCCCGTTTCGGGTGCGAAATTTTACTACACGCTGGACGGCAGCACTCCCACCACATCGTCAAAGCTCTACACAGCACAGGGCATTACCATTGACAAGACCTCAACGCTGAAGATACGCACCTACAAGAGCGGCTGGTCTGCAGTCATCAGCACAAGAAAATACACTATCAACAAAGAAGAGCAGCTCTCCTCCATTCTTGAAGGCGAAAGCATTCTTGAGGACTATAAAACAAAATACGCTTACAACACGCTCACCGACAAGCAGAAGCTGGTATACGCCGCAATTTATGAGGGCGTAAAGGCGCATGCTTCGTCGATCGATGTACAGAGCATCGGTGCAAACGCTGATGATATCGACAAGGCCTTTTTCGCTATGGATTACGAAAATCCGCAGTTCTTCTGGCTGAAGAGCGGTTACAGCTATTCTTACAGCGGAAGCAAGGTTTACTATGTAAAGCCGAAATACAGCAGGACTGCTTCGGAGGCCGCAAAGATACTGCCCTCGCTTGAAGCGGCAGTTGATAAGATAGGCAGCGAAGCACTCAAGCAGGAAACGCTGTTTGAATGTGTGAAATATATTCACGACTCGATCATAAACGGCTCTGAATATGTACTCAGCGGAAATGAACATATCCGCGATGCGGACGGTGCACTGGTAAATGGCGAAGCACTGTGCGAAGGATATGCCAAGGCATTCGCTTACATATGCCAGTCTATCGGTATAGAGGCTATATGCGTCAGCGGCACCGCAAACGGCGGCTCGCATATGTGGAATCTCATAAAGCTTGACGGCAACTGGTACCACATGGACGTTACATTTGATGATCCCATAAGCACAGAGCCCATGTGCGAATACACATATTTCTGCCTCACCACCGCAGGAATAACCAAAGATCATGCGATCTCAGGCAATCCCTACACCGTTCCCACCTGTACAGCTACAAAATACAACTACTACAAAGCCAGCGGCACAAGCGTTTATTCAAACGCAAGCACCGCTTATATGGCTCTTATAACACAGGCCACAAAGAATTATAACAACGGCGAGACATACACCTCTATCACCTGTACAACGGATTGCGTCGACGCGCTTTACACGCTGATAAAGTCCAAAGGCAACGCAGTGTATGATGACCTCAGATCCTACGGTTGCTCTCCTTCAGGCGTGAAATACGGCTACAGCGGCACTAAATTCTATATTCAGCTTTCCTGATAGCAACAGAAAGCTCCCGAATATTAGTCCGATAGCTATATAGAAGTATTTAAAGCCGCTTTTGATATTTATGTCAAAAGCGGCTTTGCGTTGTTTTTGATATTGCTTTTATATGACAATCGTGTTATAATTAACTGACAGATAAACTTGAATTTGACGAACTGTTAGAAAAATTTGACTTTCGGAGGAAAATGATGAAGGTAAAAGATGCGTGGTATTTTAACTATACCCAGAAGGAAAGTGAGATTTTGCAACCGGATATGGTTGTACCAGAGTCTCATGTAGGGATTTACTGCGAATTTGAAGAGCTGGTGTTTCCGGTATCCTTTCATATTTGGGGTGTGTGTAAAGGAGAGGTAGTATTTGAAAAGGACATCACGGTTTTCGGGAACGGGGACGATGCGGATGTTAGTTTGCACAAAAGCGGATATGGGGCAGTGTTTAAAATCCGTGAAGAGAAGGATTGTGAGCCGGATATGTTACGGGTTATCTATGAAGTGGGAGGTAAAGCAGAAACTTTTGAAACGGAATGTAAGTATTATACATTTTCAGGACAGGTATCGGATTTTGACCGAAAGCCTTTTCCGGCGGTGGTGATGTTATATCGCTATGGTTTTGATGCCTCGCCGTTTATTATGGGTACATGGACGGATTTGAACGGACGATATAGTCTTCGTGTGCCGGCTGGGAGCTATAATGCCATGTATTCAGATGATAATACCTATGGAATTAGCTCTTTAGAATGCTGGGGCTGGAATATTATTGCGGACCGGGATGAGGTCATTGATTTAAAAATCGGTAGCGGTGAGGTGTATTCGTTAAATGTGAGTGTGAATAACGGCGGTATGCGAACACTGTTTCTTACGTTCCGTCCGATGATTTATTTCAAAAAGGAAGAATACAGTACCGTAGTCGGCGAGC
>JAZNWG010000424.1:0-5313 GCA_045593225.1 Oscillospiraceae bacterium | reverse complement strand
CACCGTCACAAACATTGTTTGTACATGTAATAACAGACTTTGCTAATGTCTGTCCGTAATAGATACCTGTAGCATGAAGTCCCTCAAAATCAGCTGCAGAGAACTGTTTCTTGTCTACATGAACCGTTACAGGTATTACATACGGATTGTAATTACCGTCGTTATCTGTGAAAATTACGTTGTAAGGAGTTGTATCGCTGTCAGCAACAGTCGGCTTGATAGTCGGATCTTCCCAACTAAAGCTTCCGTCTGTAACAAACGTACCTGTGATGACAGAATCATTCAGTGTCTGCTCGTAAACAAGATCTGAAACAGTTACTGAAGCAAGCTCATCAGCTGTGGGAACATAATCAGCCTTATTTACCTGTACTGTTGACCTAAGACCTGTTGTAATATCGTAATTATCAGTATCATCAGGAACAAATACAACATCATATTCAGTTAACAGTGAATCTCTGACTGCAGGAACAATAGTCTTATCAGCCCATTCGTAATGACCTGCTACAGCAGATGTAACACTGCTGGAAAGAGTACTTTGCTCCAGTGCATCACCGTATGTAATTGGTGTACTTGATAACGCAGCAAGCTCTTCGATTGTTGGGATGTATGTCACCTTACCAACAACAACAGTTACAGAAAGAATTACAGTTTCATAATTCTCATCATCAGGGATAAAGACTACATTGTAATCAGTTCCTGTTGTAACAGCAGGCTTCAGATCAGGTGTTTCCCATTCAAACCTACCCGTTACATCAGTTGTCATGTCCGATGTATCAATAACAGAATTACTTAACGTATTTCCGTATGTGATATCTGATGCTGTGAGCGTTCCACTTACGACAGGCATTGCTTTATCGACATGAACAGTTGTAGGTATTATATACGGATTATAATTACCGTCATTGTCTGTAAATATAACATTGTAGATAGTTATATCGCTGTCAGCAACAGTCGGCTTGACAGTCGGATCTTCCCAACTAAAGCTTCCGCCTGTAACAAATGTTCCTGAAATAACCGAATCATTCAGTGTCTGCTCGTAAACGAGATCAGAAACATCTACAGATGCAAGTTCATCTGTTGTGGGAATATAATCAGCTTTGTTTACCTGAACTGTTGCTTTAAGACCTGTTGTGATATTATAATTATCAACATCATCAGGAACAAATATAACATCATATTCGGTCAACAATGAATCTCTGACTGCAGGAACAATAGTCTTATCAGCCCATTCGTAATGACCTGCTACAGCAGATGTAACACTGCTGGAAAGAGTACTTTGTTCCAATGTATCACCGTATGTAATAGGTGTGCTTGATAACGCAGCAAGCTCTTCAGCTGTCAGATTGTATGTTGCTTTATGGACAATCAAAGTAGTTGTAATATCATTGCGAACACCATAATTAGTGTCATCAGGTGTGAAAACAACACCGTATGCTGTGCTGCCACTATCCGATACCGACGGTTTTATTGTGGGGTCCAGCCATGTGAATGTTCCCAACATGCCTGTGTTATCCGACGGCGTGAGCTCTGAATCACCGAGAGAATCCCCGTATGTGATATCAGATGCAACAGGTGTTGTTACATCTGTGGGTATTGCTTTCGCCACATTAACTTTTACCATAAGACCTGTAACCGTGTTTAGATTATCAGTGTCGTTTGGTGTAAAAATAACTTCGTACTCGGTGACACCGCTGTCAGAAACAGCAGGAGCAATTGTTGGATCAGCCCAAGAAAAAACGCCATCCACAGGTTTGTTTGAAACCTGTATGCTACCGTTTATCAAAGATACATTATCCCACGGTATTGACATTGTTCCCGAAATTGTAGAGTCAGCAAGAGTTTGTCCATATGCAATATCGGACACAGTTATTTCAGACGATGTCAAAACAGGTGTAGCTTTATTCACAATAACATTTATATTGTTAATAAACGCATTCTTGTAATTGGTCGTATTTGACGGTATGAATTTTGCTTGAAATCCGCAAAACGAGGGATTATTGATGTCATTTACGTTTGGTACATAGCTAATAGGAGGCATGTACCATTCGAATGTACCATCAACATTCATTTCGCCATCGATAATACTTCTTGCAAGAGATTGTCCATAAACAAGACTTGTGGCCGTAATCGGCGTGACAACCTGTGGCTTTACTGGTACTATCCAAACAAAACCAGTATTCGATACTGTCACATCATATTTTTCACTAGATGCGGTAGCTGTAAACGTATGTTTTCCTGCATCCAAAATTTCACCTACAACAAGGTCACTATGAATAGTGACGCCTAGGTCTGATTTTGTGTCACCGCTCACAAGGCTGCCTTCAATAATGTTAAAATCATTATGAAACGGAACGGGAAAACCGTAATCCTTTCTCCACATACCCAACTCGATTGTAATAGGTCTTTTTGTAACCGTTACGTCAATTGTGGTCGTGCTCGCCTCATAATTTTCTGTTTCGGCGACATTCACAGTAAGCACAGCTGTTCCCACATCTTTTGCCAACATCGCTTGTTCGCCATTATTTCCACTGCTTGCATCAATATAAGAACCAAGCCAAAGTACATCGGGATCAGATGTTGACCATGACACAACACCATCGCTGTCTGTGATAAACATTTCATTTAAAAACGTTTCATACGTAATATGATCACCGTATGTTATCTCAATAGATGACGGATAAGTATTCGTAGGTGCAATCTTCACCAATTCTGCGGTCACAGTCATGCTTTCACTTGGCATCGTAAATGAGTATGTTGTCTCACCTACATTTAACGTTTCCGACACACCGTTTACTGTAACCTTCGCTTGACGACCACTGGGAAGATTTTCAAATGTAAGTGTCACAGTATTAGTGGGATAAACGTAATCAATTTCTGTTGCAGTCAATGCAGCGGTATCGTTTGTTACAGTCACATCAACAGTTAAACTGCCGCTTGCTGTTACTTCCAGCGGATACACAGATATCGAACCTGCACCGCCTTTATAGGCATATTCCGTGTTATAAAAACCAGCAAAAAAGTCGTGTGCATCCACATAACCATGAACACAGGTATCTTCTATAGTATGTGTGCCTGTATAAGTATATCGAGCACGTGCATCGCAAGATGAATTTGTACAACCACCATAACCATAAATTTGACCATGTGTATTACATATGACAGAATAGGATTTTACTGTGCTTCCGCATAACGTACAAGGCGCATAAGTGGTACTATCTTCTTCTATGGACACGCTATCAGAACAAGTTCCATATGTTGTACCATCGCCGCCGTCGCAATGTGTAACGTTTGCTGTACAAGATATAACTTTGTAATCTGCAGCACTTGCCATAACACTCAGCAATCCAGTACTAAAACACGAACTGACGACCATGGTTATCGCTAGTAATAGCGACCATAACCTCTTCCCTATTGACAAAATAAGAACACTCCCTTTTTTATAGAAAATCGTCATTATGACGGCTGATTTCTCAGCCGTCATTTTTGACATTGTTACGCTTTTTCATGAATATCGAAGCCAACATTGCTCCGAGCGACGCAAAGCCGAAAACAAGCGGTGCGTTTGATGTTTCTACACCTGTATGCGGATTATCGATAACACCTTCCGCCTCATCATCTTCTTCGGGTCTGATAGGCTGTATATTGGGAATATCGGCAGGCGTATTTTCAGGTGTAACAGGCTCTGCGGGCGGTGTAACCGGAATACTGCTATCGGCAGCATTAACTGTCACAGTCGCCTTATACAGTCTTATCTCGCTGTAATTGCGTATATCGTAAGGATGGAATACAAGTGTATACTCTGTTACATCACTGTCTGACAATTCAGGAACGATTCCTGTGTCTTCCCATGTGAAATAACCGTCTATTTCAACACCGTTTGCAATTATTGATGATTCACCGAGTGATTCACCGTAAACGATTGGTGTTGTGGATATACTGAGAATAATATTCTCAGGAATGACAGGTATTCGTCTTTCAACGATGACGCGAACGAGAAGTGTAGCGTCGTCCCAATAATCATCACCGTTGAATGTCACGATTATATCCTCTGTACCTGCATTCAAGATGCATACTGTACCCACATTGTCTACCGAAATCGTATCGTTATTATCATCATCCGCATATGTGAACACTGCGTCATCTATGCCGAGCGCGCTAACGCCGAGATTAAAGTCGGGATCGCCATATGTTTTTCTGATAATGATCGCGCCGTCATCGGCTGTTTCATAACCGTCGACATTCCAACAAGGCTTATTTTTGAGTACCGTCACAACAGCTTTCATTTTATATGACACATGACTTGCGTCATTAGGTACATATAAAACATCATATTCTGTGACGTTGCTGTCTGCAAACAACGGTTTTACAGACGGATCTACCCATGTGAGTGTACCGTTGATCTGTTCATCAGCTGAAAGAACAGAATCAGCAAGCGACTGACCTACATAAATAGGCGTTGTTATGATGTTGAACACAGGTACGGTTATTAACGACCCGCCTGAACCCGATGATGTGTTTGTACTCTTAACCGTGACAGTAGACGCCAGACCCGTTATATTATTGTAATTGGGATCACTCGTGATAAAACTTATATCATAAAGTGTTGTATCGCTGTCTGACACAGACGGCTTGATAGAGGGGTCATTCCATGTGAACAAACCTGCAATACCGATGGTACCAGTAATGCTACTCTTTTCAAGAGCCTGACCTTTAGTAATAGCCGATGCTTTTATTGACGCACGTTCTGCATCGGATAAAACATAGTTTGCTTTATTTACACCAAGTGTCAGCTTAAGACCCTCGATCGTAGCATAGCCATTTGTGTCATCGGGAATGAACACTATGTCATATTCCGTACGATGAGAATCAGCAACTGCGGGATAGATCGTATTACCGTTCACCCACTCCCAATGACCGGGGATAGATACTGACGCATCGATGGGCGATACAGGTAAAAGAGTGCTCGATATGGTGGACTCTGATAAAGCCTGACCATATGTAATGTCACTGGCTGAAAGACCGTCGATCACATCTGATGACAAGAATGGTGGTGTCAGCGACACCTTGACTGTCAGTGACATACCTGTCACTGAACCATAGTTATCTGTATCTACTGGAATAAAGTCAAACAGATACAGTGTTGTGTTGCTGTCTGCAACAGTCGGCATGATACTGTCATCCTGCCATGTGAACACACCGTCACAAACATTGTTTGTACATGTAATAACAGACTTTGCTAATGTCTGTCCGTAATAGATACCTGTAGCATGAAGTCCCTCAAAATCAGCTGCAGAGAACTGTTTCTTGTCTACA
>JAZNWG010000423.1:0-7202 GCA_045593225.1 Oscillospiraceae bacterium | reverse complement strand
GTCAAGATTCCAGTTCTCCGCAACGGTGTCGCTGCAATATTCGTTTACGGTCTCCTCGATGTTCTCGTTCATCATCTTCTGGATGTTCTCGCTGATATCCTCACCGTCAAGCACTCTTGTACGCTCGGTGTAGATAGTCATACGCTGCTGGGACATAACATCGTCAAAGTCAAGGACGCTCTTACGGATAGTGAAGTTTCTGCCCTCGATCTTCTTCTGTGCATTCTCGATAGTGTTTGTGAGGAAGCCTGCCTCGATAGGCTGATTCTCGTCAAAATTCATGCTCTCCATGAAGCTGATGACCTTGTCGCCGCCGAACAGACGCATGAGGTCGTCCTCAAGGGAGATATAGAAGCGGCTTGCACCGGGGTCGCCCTGACGGCCGGAACGTCCGCGCAGCTGATTGTCGATACGACGGCTCTCGTGACGCTCTGTACCGATAATGAACAGACCGCCTGCCGCCTTTACCTCTTCAGCCTCGGGAGCGATCTTCTCCTCGTACTTCTTGTTCAGCTCCTGATACTTGTTTCTTGCCTCAATGATGTCCTGATCGTCAGTCTCGGCAAAGCCTGTAGCCTCCTGGATAAGTCTCTCGGAATAGCCCAGCTTCTTCATCTGGTGACGTGCAAGATAATCAGCGTTACCGCCGAGACGGATATCCGTACCACGGCCCGCCATGTTTGTAGCAATGGTAACTGCGCCCTTCTTGCCTGCCTGTGCAATGATCTCAGCCTCGCGCTCGTGGTTCTTCGCATTGAGCACCTCATGCTCGATTCCGTTAGCCTTTAAAAGCTTGGACAGCAGCTCGGACTTCTCGATCGTAACAGTACCTACCAGTACAGGCTGGCCCTTTGCGTGGCACTCCTGTACCTGTGCGATAACAGCGTTGAACTTGCCGCGCTCGCTCTTATACACCTGATCCTGATGATCTACTCTGATAACAGGCTTGTTTGTGGGAACCTCCACAACGTCAAGGCTGTAGATCTCACGGAACTCTGCCTCCTCTGTCATAGCTGTACCGGTCATGCCTGCAAGCTTTGCATACAGACGGAAGAAGTTCTGGAATGTGATAGTAGCAAGAGTCTTGCTCTCGCGGTTTACCTTAACGCCTTCCTTGGCCTCGATAGCCTGGTGCAGACCCTCGTTGTAGCGTCTGCCGAACATAAGACGACCTGTAAACTCGTCAACGATAACGACCTCGCCGTCCTTGATAACATAGTCGATATCAAGGCGCATTACACCGTTTGCCTTGATAGCCTGGTTGATGTGGTGGAAGAGAGTTGTGTTCTCGGGATCCATAAGGTTCTGTACATGGAAGAACTTCTCTGCCTTCTTTACACCGCTCGGGAGCAGGTTACAGGTCTTTGCCTTCTCGTCTACGATATAGTCGCCTGTGAACTCGCTGTCGTAGTCGTCCTTATCGTTAAGCTCAACTACCTTATTCATAACGAGAGTCTTTGCGAATGCGTCAGCCTTCTCATACAGCTCTGTGGAGCGCGAGCCTCTGCCCGAAATGATAAGGGGAGTTCTCGCCTCATCGACAAGAATGGAGTCCACCTCGTCCACGATAGCAAAATTGGGAGCGCGCAGAACTCGGTCTTCCTTGCGGATACACATGTTATCACGCAGATAATCAAAGCCCAGCTCGTTATTGGTAGCGTATGTTATGTCGCACTTGTAAGCCTCGCGGCGCTCGTCGTTGTTGAGGTCATGTAAGATAACACCAACTGTAAGGCCCATGAAACGATGTACCTTAGCCATCCACTCACTGTCACGCTTTGCGAGGTAGTCATTTACTGTTACGATATGAACGCCCTTTCCTGTCAGCGCGTTAAGGTATGCAGGAAGAGTAGCAACGAAGGTCTTACCTTCACCTGTTCTCATCTCTGCGATACGACCCTGATGAAGAATGATACCGCCAACGATCTGTACGGGATAGTGACGGATACCGAGAACTCTTGTGGAAGCCTCACGGCATACGGCAAATGCGTCGGGCAGGATATCATCGAGTGTTTCTCCTGCTTCGAGGCGTCCCTTCAGTATAGCAGTCTGACCTTTAAGCTCAGTATCGTCCATTGCAGCATATTTGTCCGCAAGGTCAAGCACAGCCTGCTTGATAGGCTCTATTCTCTTAAGCTCTTTGGAAGAATAAGTGCCGAATAAAGATTTGAATAAACCCATTTTATATTGTCCCTTTCTTTTATTTATTCTTATATACAATTATACAATCATATAAATACTCACATTACATTATACATCAACATGCCGCTTTTGTCAACCGCAGTAAAGTAAAACCTGTGTGAAATTTTGCCTTGTGCATATATTCGCAAAGAGAAGTAAAAGCTAAATCGGAAAGAGAGGTGACTATGATGCCGAAACAGAATTACCCTTACGACAAAAAGCGGACAGAAAGCGGCTTCGATCCCGAGGATTATACAAACAGCGCCACTGTCTGCGAGTGTACCGGGCTTATTCCCTCAGCGCCGCTCAATGACGATGAATTTGAGAGCTATGACGATGTGTATAATTTTATCCCTATGCCGTCAGACAAAAAGGTCGACGACTGATGATGCCGAGCGGCTGTAAAACAGCCGCTCAAAAGGGTTTGCAGAGCTTTGGCGAAAGCTGTCGAGTATATCATACTCGAATTTTACATATTGTTAAAAACGCGGTTGAAAATGTTTAAAACTTGGCTTGGCTATGCGGTTTTCAACACAAATTCAACTTTTTGTTGAAAAGTCCGCGAATATAACAACCGTTCCCGAAGCGGTGTGCAAAGCTGATAACGATGCGGTCTTACTGAACGGCAGCTTCAGCCGCATTACCCATTGTATATTCCGCAGTTCGATACAGCGCAGCTTCTTTAATATCACTCCGCTGCTTATCAACAGCTCATGTGCAGTCAGGGTATAGCTCAGCCTGCGATAGAATAACACCCACCACGTGCCGAATAATACGACCGCAAACAGAAGTAGGGGGATCGTCAATGCGGTTGCCGCTGCAGCAGATCCTGTAAATGTTAATATTAGATAGTATATATATCTGCTTTTTTTCACGCTATATCACCAACTTTTCACTTCCGCTATATTATTAGCTTGGCAAAAGTTGATTATATTTATGCAATACGCTGAAATACATTGTTATATATTGACATAAGATTAACATAGTGATAGAATATAAAAACAAGGTTAAATAACCATGTTAAGTTTCTTTTGGCAGGTGATAGAATGTATCCTATATTTGAACTGCTGGCAAAAGAAAAGCCTCAGCTGTTCGAGCGCTTGTCTCAGGGGCAATACGTGCCGTTCTTCAGGAATATGCAGGATGTGTGCGGCGCAGGTTTTTGCGGCAAGGCTTCTGAACTGACCCCGGGCGAGATGTCGCTTTGTTACTGTGTTCACGCATTCGCTATAAAAAACGACGGCTCGATGCCCACAGTCGCAGAGATCGCGTCAAAGCTGAATGTGTCAGTTCCTGCGATATCCCGTACTCTCAAAAACCTTGAGGCAAAGGAGTATATACACCGTACACCCGATCCTTCTGACAGGCGCATCGTGCATATCTCACTCACAGAAAAGGGTGGAACAGTAATGACCGAGAACTCCCGTGTCATTGCAGATGTCATGGACAAGGTGCTGGCTCAATTCACTGACGAAGAGCTGGAAACGATGCTGCGGCTCCATACAAGATTTACTTCAGCAGTCTCACAAGTACTAAACGAGATCAGACAAACATCATAAACAGGAAAGGAACAACGCAATGCTTGAGATCAAAAACATAAACAAGGATTACATTACAGGCGATGAGGTAGTTCACGCGCTGCGCGATGTTACTATCAGCTTCCGCGAGAGCGAGCTTGTATCTATCCTCGGTCACTCGGGCTGCGGCAAGACGACGCTGCTCAATATCATCGGCGGTCTTGACCGTTATACCTCGGGCGACCTTATCATCAACGGAAAATCCACAACACAGTATAAGGCATCGGATTGGGATACCTACCGCAATCACTCGGTGGGCTTCATCTTCCAGAGCTATAACCTGATTCCACACCAGACCGTTCTTTCAAACGTAGAGCTTGCGCTCACGCTTTCGGGTGTTTCCAAGACAGAGCGCCGCAAGCGCGCAAAGGAAGCGCTTGAAAAGGTAGGCCTCGGCGATCAGATCAACAAGAAGCCTAACCAGATGTCGGGCGGTCAGATGCAGCGTGTCGCTATCGCAAGAGCGCTGGTAAACGACCCCGATATCCTGCTCGCAGACGAGCCCACAGGCGCTCTCGACAGTGAGACCAGCTTCCAGATCATGGAGCTTATCAAGGAGATAGCAAAAGACAGACTGGTTATTATGGTAACACATAACCCCGAGCTTGCCGAGCTTTACTCAACGCGTATCGTGCGCCTTGTTGACGGTAAGCTGACTGCCGACTCCAATCCCTTTGATGGCGAGGCTGAAAAGGAAAAGAAGTCCGCAGTGAAAAAGGGCAAGAAGACCTCTATGTCTTTCAGCACAGCACTTTCCCTCTCCAGAAACAACCTGATGACTAAAAAGGGACGTACCTTCCTCACCTCCTTCGCGGGAAGTATCGGTATCATAGGTATTGCGCTTATCCTTTCACTGTCTAACGGTGTTCAGACATACATCGACAATATCGAGCGCTCTACGCTCTCGTCCTACCCCATTTCTATTCAGCAGGAGACAGTTGACTACACCAGCCTTATGGGCTCCATGATGGATATCAGGGAATCTGATGACGAGGAACGCGATCCTGACCTTATCTACACAAACGATATATCTACCGAAATGGTAAAGACGATGCTGTCTGAGATCCAGACGAACAACCTTGAGGAATTCAAGGCATATATCGAAAGTAATCCTGACAATATCCTTGACAACATCAGAGAGATAAAATACAGCTACTCTCCCAATCTGTACATCTTCGGTCACGATGTGAACGAGAACGTTATACAAGTAAACCCCTCTACTGTAATGACGGCAATGATGGGCGAAAGCATGGCATCTCAGATGGATCAGATGACCCAGAGCTATGGCTCTCTCATGGGAGACGCAAGCAATGCATACAACGCATGGTTCGAGCTGCTTGGTACAGACGCGCTGGAGGAGCAGTATGAGGTGCTCAGCGGTAAGCTGCCTGAAAGCTACAACGAGGTTGTGCTTATCGTAAACAAGCGCAACGAGCTCTCTGACGTCACTCTCTATGCACTCGGTCTGCGCGATCAGGAAGAGATCACAGGCATGATGGAAAGCATCATGGCAGGCGAGACATTCGACATCGAAACAGGCGACCTCACCTTCACATATGACGACTTTATCGGAAGAAGCTTCCGCCTGCTCACCGCCCCTGACTTCTATCAGAAGAACGACGACGGTACATGGACAGATATGCGCGAGGATACCGATTATATCGAAGGTAAAATGGAAAATGCCCCCGAAATAAAGATCGTCGGCATTATCCGTCCCAGCGGCGACTCCCTGCTCTCCTCTGCCAACCAGTCAGGAGGTATCGGCTATACTCACGCGCTTACCGAATTTATGATCGATCGCGTAAACAGCAGCGAGATAGTTATCCAGCAGAAGGAAAATGAGCTTGTGGACGTGTTCACAGGTGTTGAATTCCCCGTAGATGACCCCGATGAAACAGCACTCGACCGCATTACAGAGTATGTTGAAGGCCTCACAGAGGAAGAAGCTGCTGCAATGCTCACACAGATGTCTGGCATGATGGGAACAGCAGCCGCACCTGAGGCAGAGATCGTAACACAGCCTGATGACCAGCCTGTTACCGCTATTCCCGACGAGATAATAGCACTGCTTACTCCCGATGAGCTCATGGCACTTCAGGCTATGACCCCCGATGAGCAGCAGATGTTCCTTATGAGCAAGATGAGCGAGCTTGGCATGCTTCCCGGCGGCAGCACAGAACCCGAGGTTACAATATCCTCGAAGGATATGCTGCTTCAGAGCCTTTCCTCTATCCCCGAGGAGCAGCTCAAGATGCTTGAAAAATATCTTCCCCAGACAGAAGCTACCTACGACGGCAACCTCACTGCACTCGGTGTAGCAGACCTTGCAAAGCCCAGCGCTATCAAGATCTACGCAAAGGATTTCGAGTCCAAGGAAGCTATCACCAACTTCATCACTGCTTACAACGATGCTAAAAACGCCGAGGAAAAGCAGGAGGACGTCATCAACTACACGGATTATGTTGGCCTTATGATCTCCTCTGTCAGCGATATCATAGACGCTATCTCCTATATCCTTATCGCCTTTGTTGCGATCTCGCTGATCGTATCCTCTATCATGATCGGTATCATCACCTACATCTCGGTACTTGAGAGAACCAAGGAGATAGGTATCCTCCGTGCGATCGGTGCATCAAAGCGCGATATCTCCCGCGTATTCAACGCAGAAACCCTCATCGTTGGATTTGCTGCGGGTCTTATAGGTATCCTTGTAACGATCATTCTGATATTCCCGATAAATGCGATCATCGAGCTTATCACCGGCATCGCCGGAATGGCTATCCTGCCGTGGCAGGGCGCAATAATACTGGTTGTCATCAGCATGGCTCTCACTCTTATTGCAGGTCTGTTCCCGTCCAGGATCGCCGCAAAGAAGGACCCTGTTGTGGCTCTCAGAACAGAATAATTTGATCAAAGCCCCGCTGCTAAATGCCAACGGGGCTTTTTCAACACATATTTCGCTTTTTGTGGTGAAGCTTGACAAATGACGGTGTCATAGTATATAATGTTTGTAACAAAACTTTATTGGAGGTAATTATTATGTTCTGTCAGAATTGCGGAAATCAAATCGATGATAATGCGGTAATGTGTGCACACTGTGGCGCGCCTACTCCGAATGCCGCAAATGCCCAGCAGCCTGTTTATCAGCAGCCTGCTCAGCAGTATCAGCAGCAGGGCCAGTACCAGCAGCCCGCTCAGCCCTACCAGCAGCAGGGCCAGTACCAGCAGCCGTATTATCAGCAGCCCTACCAGCAGCCTGTAAACGACGAGCCTGCTAACGGCGGCTTTATTGCGCTTTCTATACTTATTCCTATCGTAGGCATCATCTTCGGCTGCGTATCAATGTCAGACGGTAAAAAGAGAGCAGGAAAAACATATCTTATAGCTGCTCTTATTGCAATGGGCGCGTATCTGCTCATCGGTATTATTATCGGTATTGCAGTA
>JAZNWG010000422.1:0-2489 GCA_045593225.1 Oscillospiraceae bacterium | reverse complement strand
CAGTTCATCGTAGATGATGCTCATAATGAATTACTCCTTGATCTCTTTTCTATATATTTATCCTGCTGCCATTTGGACCAGGCAATTCTTCAATGAGTTGATTATTCATTTTGTTGCCTCTCCTGACAGGCGTGATTTTATATTTATTATATAATTAATTAAAACAAAATTCAATAGCACAACGAGGAAAGAACAGGTATAAGAAATTTTTCCGTAATTGATATCTCAACTCAGCTCTTGTTGTTGTGGGAGACATAAATCAAACATCTTGATAAGATCATGTCGTTTCATATTGATACCGAGCGATTAACATATGCAAATTCCCATGGGGACTACCACATAGGGCAGATAATCGAGAAAAATCATGATATCACCGTGGTTGACTGGAACTCGGTCTGTAAACTTCCCATATATTTGGAGATTATCACATCCTATGTCTTTGCAAGTCCCTCCTGTGCCGACGGTGTCATTGATGCAGACGGACTGATAAGCTATATCGGGCATTTTACAAAGCACCTTCCGCTTGGTGAATATGATATCAAAGCAATGCCGTTTGTATTGTACTTCTGGCATTGTATGTGTAATTATCGTCCCGACGAGCTTGCAGATATGCCTGAAAGCTATCGTCCGATCGCCGAACTGATCAATAAGGTTCTGAAGTGGCTGTACGAGCATGCGGAAGAATTGTCAGAAGGGCTTGAGCGAAAATACAGGATACCGAATATCAAATAAAATTAAAATACCCCTTGACTTGACCATTGCGTGAAGGTTTATAATGTAGTCAACAACTACAGAAAGGACACGAAAACCATGTTAATGAAAATCGGTGACATCACAAACAAGTTTGGTATTTCACGCAGAGCACTGCATTATTGGGAGGATGCAGGGATTCTTACAAGCACGCGCAGTGACAACGGCTATCGTTACTACGACGATGAAAACACCCGCAGAATCAAACAGATCGTTCTTCTTCGCAGGCTGAGACTGTCGATTCCGTCTATTCATGCGATCTATACTTCGGATGAAATGTCGAAAGTTATTGAGGTATTCACCTCTCATCTGGACGAAACGAAGAAAGAAAAAACACAACTCGATGCATTGAGCACGGTATTGCGTCAAATGATTAATATGCTGCAGGACAGACAGGATATGTCCAGTGTATATAACTTCCTCGATACCAATCACTCTATCGAATCAGATGAATTAAAATCAGCGCTGCAGACTGTCTTTGAAGATGAAATTAAAGTTGATATGCCGGATTTTTCTGAACCGATAGTTGATATGACAGATATCGATCTTTCACTCGAACTTATGTCACAGGAGGATGTTCCGGAAGTAACAAAGGCAGTAAAGCGTTGTTATAAGAATACACATGAAATAGACAAGCTGTTATTCTATTTCAATTTTGAAAATCAGTTGAATATGCCCGACTGTGCGTATTATTATAAAATCATGCAAGCCGGTGAATGTATCGGTGCTGTCAATCTGGTATATGTAGGCATGGAAGCTATGCTGATTCGATGTATTGCATATGGTGATGCCGATAATAACATATATTTATTCGAATTATTAAAACAGAAACATCCTGATATCTTATGTTAGAATATCTACTTTCCGAATGAGCATGAGAATACGACCGAACATTTCTGTTATGATTTTGAAAATAAAAAGCGTCAATTTGCAGATGATACAGGCTTTACTTTCTATACAAATGCTCGCTGGAATCGGTATATAAAAATGTTGAAGCCTCATGACGAAGTCTATAACAGCAGCCGTTATCGATTTGCTTTGTTGGACGGTTCAATGGACGACATCTCATTCAGATTTTTTGGTACTGACAGATTGGATTGGTATGATGGTAAGATGACCAACTGGCGTATCACAGATTGTGATTGCGATAATTCGTTAATCTATACCTCGTGGTTAGGTAACAGTAAATTTTATGAAGATTCATTTGCTGACAGCGACTTTCGTTATACCGATTTTAATAACAGCAAATTTTATAATGGCAGCTTTCATAATTGTGAGTTTAAGAATTGCGATTTCACCGGCATGATGGCTGACGGAATCGATGTGAACGAAGCGATCAAATTTTATAAGGAACACAAGGAGAAACAGGGATGAATACAGCCGAACGAGTTATTGCCTGCGCGCAGCTTCGAGAGACGGTGGCGGGGCACATCATTACACGTGCTGTTGTAAATCAGAATCCACATGCGTTTGTCTGGTTTACACTCGATTTTTCTCAACGCTATTTATCCCAAAGAAACTAATATAGAAATCGCAAAGGAATATGAACCGTTGCTGACCGGTAAAATAATCGACAGCGCTAAGGGGAGCGACGCAGGCTTATATCTGATGATTGGGTTGAGAGCATTATGGCTCGATATCATGCCGCATCAGTTTTCAGTAAGCTGCCGCATTGATTATTCATGCGGCGGCTTTTTATATCCATAACCTGTCTGCTGACAAAATCTTCGAAATATGGT
>JAZNWG010000421.1:0-11908 GCA_045593225.1 Oscillospiraceae bacterium | reverse complement strand
TGCAGGAGCATCATCATTGATATCCCACTTGGGATAGTCATTGCTTGCAGTAAGGCTGTCAAGCTTCATAGCCATATCATGGCTGTTCATAACATCAGCAGGAAGAGATTTGTTGTCCTTCCACATGGTGAAACTCTGCGTTAAGCTGCTTCCTGTGTTATTAACATGACCACTTGCGTATGTACAGCTCGGCATGTAACACCACTGTGCGCTCTTCTCGAGCACGATGTTTCCATATACGAACAGTCTTACGTTCTGATCTTTCATGGACTGGTTCTCGGTGAAATACGCATCACCGAGGACATAGATATCCACATTGTTCGGCAGTGCACCGCTGAATGTTGCGTCACCGCCTACCAGCAGCAAGCCTCTTTCGCTGCTTGTGCCGAGATTAAGCGATGTGGTAGCTGTGTAAGTAAAGTTGTTTCTAACCGCCCATGTTGAAGCTTTTCCAAGATTTCCAGAAAAGCCGTCTATATAGTTTAGCTTCAAAGAGCCGCCCGCATAAACATTTCCGTAGATCTTGTTCTGCATCATGCGCAGGCCACCGATGACAGCGTTCTCGTTGTCAAAGAATACATCTGTGTAGTACACACCACCGTCGAGGAATACGTCGTTAGGAACATAACCTGTCGATGTAAAGATATTGCTTCTGCCTTCCTGCGCCTCACCCTCGGGCTCCTGGATATGAATAAACGTATGTGTAGTATCCAGAACACCGCCTGAAGATGTTGTAATAGCAACATCATAAACGCGAGTCTTCTCGTCGTTTATTGTCTCGTCAGCCATACGAGTAATACTTACAGTATACGCACCGAGCTGATCCTGTTCTTCCTTACTGCCTGTAAGAACGAAAGCCTTGAAGTCATTACCGTTGGTGGTAATGGTATCGCCTTCGCTCATGTTTGTGAAAGCAGAAAGAAGAGGCGAGCTGCCGGTAGCGGTCTGCCAGGAATTGCCCTTAAGGCCTGCTACGATCGCATCGGAAAGCGATGTTGCCGAGCGATAAGCCTGTTCCTGATAGAACACCTTATACTGTACATCTCTCGAAGACACAACCGAGAAATACATTGCCATAACAAGGATCATCAGCGCAGTCATTAAGCTCAATACCATAAACAGCGCAGAACCGCGCTTATTAAGGTATTTTCTGAATGCGTATGTCATTGTCATACCTCCTGTCGGCTAACGCCGACTCTATTGTTCTGAAAGTTATATTCGCAGACCTGCCGCTTGCCGCGGCAAGTCTGTGGGATACAGAATTACTGCTCCTGCGCCTCAAGCTGGTCAGCGGGATCCTGCATACGCTCTACGCTGTAGAATGTAACAGAAGTAGAGAGATCATAGAGATACTCGGAAGCAGAAGGAGCTGACTCTTCCTCCTCTACCTCAACGCCTGTCTGCGCAGGCTCCTTTACGATGTTCAGATCCAACTTATCGCAGAGAAGTTTGAACGCTTCATCAGAAGCATCCTGTTCGTTTGCTTCGATAAGCTCCTCATATATGGACTCGTTGAGGGGATAGGAAATTGCATATCCGTTGAGAACGATAGCCTTTCTTGTATCCTTGCCGTTCTCCGCCTTGATGTATGCATTAACTTCATCAGCAAACGCGAGCAGATCCTCAGGAGAAAGTGCGCTTACTTTAAAATCTACAGTAATAGCGCCTACTGTCTGAGAAGCGCCAAGAGCATTTCTGATCTCATTCCAACGCTCTTCAGTCTGGATCTCTTCTTCAGTTTTCTCAATATCCTGTGTAACATAAGTCTTGAGTGCGTATGTTACCTCTGTCTCTTCATAATAGGAAGGAGCCATTGTAATAGTAGTGGGTTCGCCGATAGAAAGGCTTTCTACCATAACATTAGCATCGCACTGCTCAAGGAATGCCCTGAACTCCATATCAGCTTCGTATGTAGTTAGTTCCTCGAAGAACATATCAGCGAGGTTCTCACCCTTTTCATAAGCTTCAATGATCTGCTGCTTCAGAGGCTCCTTGTTGAGCTCCTTAGCTTGTGCATCAGCAAGCTCCTTTTCCTTTGCTGCAAAAGTTGCATTGGACTTATTTACTGTGTCGATCTTAGGCATGATGAACATCCAGATACCAAGACCGAGAATAAGTATCACGGCAATAACGAGTATGCCGATTCTTTCCTGTTTGCTGAGTTTCATTATTCAGCCACCTCCTGCGTTTCAGATTCGATTTTTGCGTTTTCTTCGTCGTTACCAACCTTGATCTTCATATTCATCGAGAACGTGAATATCGTCTCGTAAACGCTGTCGCCCTCTGTTGCCAGATAGGTGTAAGTGATATTTTCGGAAGAATTGGTCTTTTCAAATCCTGTGTAAGTAACATCGCAGAAGTAGGGCTCGTCATAACCGTTGAGCACATTTTCTGTCAGATACTGAGCATATTTAGAGGGAATAGCAGAGGGGTCGCCGATACACTTGCCGATAAAATTAACAGAAACGTTATATTCATTGACAGAGAACTCTGTAACGTGAAGCTCCTCATCCTTCTCAAGAACTCCCGTACCCTCAGCGAGAGGCTCCAGCGCCTTATTATAGACATCACTTGTTGCCTTGGGCATAAAGTTGAACAGCAGCTTTACCTGGTCCATGCTGGCGTTATAGCTCTCAAAGCCCTGAAGCATGGAGGTACGTGCATCAACTATCGCGTTATTTCTCTGAAGTACAGGATCGTCGATCTGAGCCTGAATAGCCTTGATCTTATCCTGAGTGTTATTGTTGAGGATATCGAAGATCATACCAACGCCGAATACCAGTGCTGCTGCTGCCACGCAGGTTCCCACCAGACCGATGAGATAGCCGTTCATGCCCTTGGACTCCTTAGCAGAGGAAGCCTCCAGCAGGTTGATATGCTCAAGATCCTTGTTTCTGCGGTAGATAGCACCGATAGCGTTAGCGTACTTTGTAAAGTCGATCTCCGCCATGGTGATTACGGTACTGGGAGTAGCCAGAACGTAAGCAGGAACATTGAAGGAAGAAATAGCGTTGGACAGCTCGATGAAGTTCTGGATATCACCGTAGAACATGATCTCCTTCAGAGGTCTTGCGCCCTTACGGCTCTTGATGAACTGGATCATTCTGAACAGGTTGTCGTAAACAGCCTTTGTTACATAGTCAGGAGCATTGTCATAATCTGCGGGGTCGATGTTGAAGAAACGCGAGAATACGATCTGATTGTCCTCATACAGGTTCATGTTGAGGAAGTTCTTATCGATCTGGATAAGCAGCAGAGGCATTCTGTCTGCCATCTTGGGTGTGTTTACGATAAGACGTGTTACAGAGTTGTTGGAGATATTAACAGCTCTGAGGGAAAGACCGATATGGGAGAACAGTCTTACATAACCGTCAACCAGACGCTGGGGGCAGGCAGAAGCGATGACCTTGATCATCTTGTTCTTCTCTTCGTCCTCGACCTCACCTGCGATGGTGTAGGAGATGTTGTACTCGGAGTTAACGCCCATGTTGGACTGGATCATTGCCTCGATAGCAACGGTATTCTTCAGACTCTTGGGCTTGGGAAGCAGCAGCTCCTTGTAAACGATGGAGCTGGAAGTGATGGACACGATAGCGTCCTTCTCCTTGATACCCTTTGTCTTGATGATATCGTTAAGCTCAGCAGCAACCATAGGAACGTCGGTAATGTAACCGTTGGATACCGAACCGAGAGTAAGCTCACGGATATCAGCGTCCTGCACTCTTACCTTGTTACCGCTGTGTACGCCGATAACAAGCTTTATTTGTCTGTCGGTAATATCAATTGAAAGCATTATTTTCACCTCAAAATATAATATGTTGTTTTTTACGAAGCCGCAACCGCATCACGCATTGCTTTTCCGCTTTTTATCCGATGTTGTCCATACCGCCGTACAGCATGGGGAACAGAGCAGCCAGTACCAGACCGATCATAACACCCATGATGATGATCATCAGAGGTTCCATAAGTCCTACCAGCTTACCGATAGCGGAATCGGCTTCTTCGTCGTAGTAGTCAGCGGCCTTATTAAGAATAGTATCCAGCGTACCGGACTCCTCACCGACGAATATGATCGAGGTGAACATACCCTCGAATATTTCTGTCTTTTCGATCGCTTTAGACATGCTCTCGCCGAGCTTGATGTTGTCGACCGCTTCTTCAAAGCGCTTCTTAACGTATGTATTGGAGATTACCGCAACGGATTTCTCGATACAGTCAACCAGCTGAAGACCTGCACCGTAAAGGTTAGCCATGTTTCTCGCGAAACGTCCTGTGTAGATAGTGGACATCAGCTTTCCTACCTTCGGCATCTTCAGCAGGAGCTCGTCAAATTTGAGCTTTGTTGACGGGATACGCATGATCACCCAGAAGAGAGCAATGATAGCACCGATAACGATGAGATATACATACCAGTAATTTATCATCGAGTCGGAGACCGCCATCATCGCAGCCGAAAGCGGAGACATATCCTCGGGCTTCATCATCGAGCCGAACTGCGGCAGGATCATCGTAAACATCAGGATAACTACCGCGATGATCAGCACCAGAAGCACGATAGGATAGATCATGGCGCTCTTTACCTTGTTTGCTGTCTTGTTTGCGTTAGCAAAGTGATCAGATACTCTGTTCAGGATCTGATCCAGCGTACCGGAAGCCTCACCGGCAGCAACCATGCTGACAAACATATCCGGAAATACACCGGGCTTTGAGTATAGAACGTCAGAGAAGGATTTACCTTTCTGTACTTCCTCGTAGATATCGAGCAGAACAGCCTTCGCTTTTTTGTTCTCCTGCTGTTCCTGCAGGATATGCAGCGCTCTTACCAGCGACAGACCCGCAGATGTCATAGACGCGAGCTGTCGTGCCAGGAATGATACCTCTTTTGTTTTGAACTTGTACTTTACGTCGACCGCGGCATTGAGATCCTTCTCGCGGTACTTTGTGCAGTACAGATTTCTTTCCTTCAGTTTTGCCTGAAGTTCCTGATAATCCTCTGCTGTTTCGGTGCCCCTGACTAACTTACCGGATACGTCAGTAGCCACGTATGAGAATTTTTTCACCGGATAACCTCCCATTCCCCTGCAATGTCAATTGCATAATTTAAAACCGCAAAAAGGGCGCAATTCGCCCATTGCCGTTTTTGAGTATATAAATTATACCATAATTTTACCGTTATTTCAAGCGCTAAGTTTACATTTTCTTGAAATTAAGGAAAAACATAGGATAATTCCGTGTAGAAATTCGCAAGTCGCTTATGTGCAAATTAACCAAGTAAACGTTTTCCTGTGCGCAACAACGGCTTATTGCTCCTGCAAAGCAGAGCAATGATACAGGTCCTGCGCCACAGCGCGTATCGTATCGCTCAACTGAAGCTTTTTCAGCCACTTTTTCGGCAAGGCTCTCTCACCAAGGTAAGCTCCCACGATACTTCCGCATATCGCTCCCGTGCTGTCACTGTCGCCGTCGTGATTTACCGAGAGCAGCAACGCGTTTTCGGCATTAGCGCCATGACACAGAGCGCAATAGACCGCTATCGCAAGAGCCTCCTCAGCCACCCAGCCCTGTCCGAGACGCTGAACAGCTTCAAGCGGAGATACATCCGACGCATCAAGACTTCTTGCGTGATCGAGTGCACGACAGGTCTCCATGCAGCCATCATAACCCTTCAGAATATATACCGCCATGTCAACAGCCTCTTCAAGATCTGCGCCGTTCACAAGCTCTGCAATTATCGTTGCGAGCGCACCCGCAGCAAGATATCCTGTGGGGTGCGTATGTGTTATAGCCGCAAACTCAGAAGCCATTCTGAACGCCCGCTCGCTGTCGCGGTGGAAATACAGACCTGCGGGAGCTACCCTCATAACACCGCCGCAGCCCTTGCTGTTATTGATCTTGTTCGTAAGCTTCCCGTAATTATGGTCAGCCGCGCCCATCAGCGCCTCGATACAGGTATTACCAGGCGCGCGCTGAACGAACAGCTCCTTCTCTTTCATAAGCCGCGAGCTGTAAGCCACGCTGTCATCAAGCACATGGGAATACGACCTGCTTGCAAGCATATTTTTCTGTGTGTACAGCCAACGCTGATAAGCATAGAAAACATATGACGTATAGCTGGATATCTCGTTTTTGGCGCCCAGTCTGTCAGCCCATATTATGCCCTCGGCAGTGAACAATGTCATCTGCGTATCATCGGAGATCAGTGCGACACCAAGCTCCTTGTCAACAGCAGGCGCAGTAATGCCGCGTTTGCCATAGGCCTTCAGCATCTCCTCGCTCTTCATGAATTCAACGGGATACCCCAACGCATCACCCAGAGCGCAGCCCAGAAGGCAGCCTGTGTACCGCTGTTCAAAACTATCGTTTTTCATAGAAACCTCACATATGATTTTATCCTGAAACCATTTTATCACAACCCTTTCCGAATTGCAATAACTTTAATATATTTTATTTTAATAAGTATACCGTTGGGGCAAAATATATGCAAATTACACATAAAAGCGCTCAAAAACTGCGTTTAAATGTCCCAAAAAATGCTTGACAAGCGATTTTTAATCTGATATAATAACATAGTTAAGGCTTATCTGACCTTAACTCCTTTCTCGCACATAAGGTGCGGGATATAATCCAGAAGGAGGTGCTTATAAATGGCAAAGATCACAGAAAAGTATGAGGCAATCATCGTTTTCTCTCTCAAGAAGGACGAAGAGCAGATCAAGGCTCTGACAGCAAAGTTTGCTGACCTTATCAAGGAAAACGGTACACTCGGCGAGATCGACGAGTGGGGCAAGAAGAAGCTCGCATACGAGATCAACTATGAGACCGAAGGTTACTACGTTCTGTACAACTTCGAGTCCAAGCCTGATTTCCCCGCTGAGCTGGAGCGTGTCATCAACATCACTGATGGCGTTCTTCGTTCCATCGTAGTCCTCAAGCAGGGCGCGTAATCCACTGTAATATCTACTGACACGGAGGTGCTTCATGTTTAACAAAGTCATTCTTATGGGTAGAATAACTCACGACCTTGAGCTCAAGACGACAGCAAACGGCGCTAATGTATGTACATTCAGCATCGCTGTTGACAGACGCTTCCAGAACAAGGGCGAGGAGAAGAAGTCCGACTTCTTCACAATCGTTGCTTGGCGCCAGCAGGCAGACTTCGTTTGCCGCTACTTTGGCAAGGGCAGAATGATCATGGTAGAGGGTGAGCTTCAGACTCGTTCCTACACAGACAAGAACGGCGCTAACGTACGTGTCACAGAGATCATTGCAGACCGCCTGACATTCACAGGCGAAAAAGCGCAGGGAGGCTCTTACAGCGACTCCTACAGCGCACCTGCACCGTCCGCTCCCGCGCAGTATTCTGCACCCGCTGCTCCCGCTCCCGCGGCTGCTCCGGTAAGCAGCTTCTCCGCATCGGAGTCCGACGACGACTACCCGTTCTGATTTGAACAGAAATTACCGTTTCACCTATACTGATAAGGAGGTTTAGTACCATGGCTGAAAAGTTTGAGAGATCCGCTCATGCAGTAAAGCGTCCCAGAAAAAAGGTTTGCCAGTTCTGTGCTGACAAGGCTGAGTTCATCGACTACAAGGACGTAGCTAAGCTTAGAAAGTGCATGACAGAGCGCGCTAAGATTCTTCCCAGAAGAGTTACAGGCTGCTGCGCATACCACCAGAGAGAGCTCACAACAGCGATCAAGAGAGCTAGACAGGTTGCTCTGATCCCCTACACTGCTGAGTAATTTATCTGAAATCAAGACCCTCGCCGATCGGCGGGGGTCTTTGTTTTCCTCTTGATATAAATCGCGTTTTGATATATAATATAATCACAACAAATTAAGGAGCCCAGCCATGTCCGAGTTCGTACACCTTCACGTTCATACGGAATACAGCCTGCTTGACGGCGCTTGCCGCCTCGGCAGGCTTGTTCGGCATGCAAAGGAGCTTTCACAGACTGCGCTCGCTATAACCGACCACGGCGTGCTTTACGGCGCAGTCGAGTTCTATGACGAGTGCAAGGCAGCAGGAATAAAGCCGATAATCGGCTGCGAGGTGTACGTTGCTCATGGCAGCAGGCTCGAAAAAAGCCGCACCGACCGCGACGCCTACCACCTCACGCTGCTTTGCAAGGATAACGAGGGTTACAAAAACCTCTGCCGACTTGTTTCGGACGCTTCGCTGAACGGACTTTGCGGAACTCCCCGCTGCGACCGCGAGACACTGCAGAAATACAGCAAGGGGCTTATAGCACTCTCGGGCTGCACGAACGGCGAAATACCGCGCCTGCTCACGCAGGGCAGGGTCCCCGAAGCAAAGGAAGCCGCCGACTGGTATCGCTCCGTTTTCGGCGAGGATTTCTATATAGAACTGCAGAATCATAACACCGACAGCGAAAAGCAGCTTGTTATACGGCTTCGGCAGCTGGCAGAAAGCGCAGGAATTACTGTGTGCCCGACAAACGACGTGCACTATATTGAGCGCTCGGACAGCCGTACGCAGAAGATCCTTTCCTGTATAGGACTGAATAAGCGCCTTTCCGACCCCAATCCATTCGCACTGCCGACAGATGAGTATTACCTCAAAAGCTATGATGAGATGCGCCGTTTCTTTTCCGAAGCGGAGCTTTACAATACCGTAAAGATAGCCGATAAATGCAATGTGGAGTTTGAATACGGCGTGACAAAGCTGCCGCGCTTCACGGCAGAGGGTGTCGAGGATAACGCGGCTTATTTCAGCAAGCTCGTGCATAACGGCGCAAGAAAGCGCTACGGTGAGCTTACCGATGAGATAACGTCAAGGCTCTCCTACGAACTGTCTGTCATCGGGAAAATGGGCTTTGTTGACTACTTCCTCATTGTGTGGGACTTTGTCCGCTATGCTAAAAAGCAGGATATCCCCGTTGGCCCCGGCAGAGGCTCAGGCGCAGGAAGCCTTTGCGCGTACTGCATGGGCATTACCGATATCGACCCGCTGCGCTACAATCTGCTTTTCGAGCGCTTCCTCAACCCCGAGCGCGTCAGCATGCCCGATTTCGATATTGATTTCTGCAACGAGCGCAGGCAGGAGGTCATCGAGTACGTCCGCCGCCGCTACGGAGCAGACCATGTGGCTCAGATAATCGCATTCGATACCATGAAAGCAAGGGGCGCACTGCGCGACGCGGCAAGAGTGCTGGGAATACCCTATTCCGCTGCGGACGCTGCCGCGAAGCTTATTCCTCATTTTCGCTCTACCTTAGAGGAAGAAGCTAAAAACGGCGAGCTTGCAAAGCTGTGCGAGAGAGAACCCGAGATACGCTCGCTCGTCAACGCCGCAAAAGAGATAGAGGGCATGCCGCGCCATGCAACGACTCACGCGGCAGGTATCGTAATAACCCGTGACGCGGCATCGGAATATGTCCCGCTCAAAACAGAGGACGGCGAGACCGTCACACAGTACACCATGGGCATACTGGAAAAGCTCGGTCTGCTGAAGATGGACTTTCTTGGTCTCAGAAACCTCACCGTCATAAAGCGCGCCGAGGATATGATGAAGCAGGAGCTGCCTGATTTCAGCCTCAAAAGCATAGACGAGCACGACAAGGACGTGTTCAGAATGCTGTCGGACGGCTTTACCACAGGTGTGTTCCAGTTCGAAAGCGACGGTATGACAAGCGTGCTGAAAAGACTTCAGCCCGAGTCGATAGAGGACCTCACCGCGGCGATAGCGCTGTACCGCCCCGGACCAATGGCATCAATACCGACTTATATAGAGAACAAGCATAAAAAGCCGCAGGATATATCCTATCTCCACCCGCTTCTGAAGGATATCCTTTCCGTCACCTATGGTTGTATCGTCTATCAGGAGCAGGTAATGCAGATATGCCGCGTGATAGGTGGCTATTCCTATGGTAGAGCCGACCTCGTGCGCCGCGCGATGTCAAAAAAGAAACACGATGTAATGGAAAAAGAGCGTAGCGCGTTCGTTTACGGAACCGACTCCAACTGCGGCGCTGTCAGAAACGGAGTTCCCGAGGACATCGCAAACATCATCTTTGACGAGATGAGCAGCTTTGCGTCCTATGCATTCAACAAATCCCACGCCGCCGCATACGCTACGGTAGCGTATCAGACAGCTTACCTCAGATGCCACCACTACACGCGATATATGACCGCGCTTATTTCAAGCGTACTGGACTGGACGGACAAAATGGTGGAATACATCTCTGACCTGACTGATAACGGAGTAAAGCTACTGCCGCCCGATATCAACAAGAGCTTTGCCGCTTTCTCTGTCGAAAGCAACAACGTGCGCTATGGCCTGCTTGCGGTCAAAAACCTCGGCAGAGGGTTTATAAACTGTATAATTAACGAGCGAAATAACGGAGAGTATACTTCTCTCGCTGATTTCTGCGTCAGAACAGCAGGCTTTGACAACAACCGCCGTTATATGGAGGCGCTGATAAAGTGCGGAGCGTTCGACTGCTTCCCGCAGAGCCGCAGGCAGATGATGTTCGCAATGGATAAGCTGCTGGATATGGCGGAGGCTGAGCACAGCCGAACCGAAAGCGGTCAGCTGGACCTGTTCAGCGAGAGCGAAAGCAGCACAGCAAGCTTTGTCTACCCCGATGTTACAGAGTTCAGCCACAGTCAGCTTCTTGAAATGGAAAAGGAAATGATAGGGCTGTATATCTCGGGACACCCTGCGGACGAGTTCGCAAAGAATGCGCCCGAGGACTGCTGCTATATCGAGGACGCACTCGAAGCCCCCGATAACTGCACTGTATCGGTCATCGGAATAATGTCGGGCAAGAAGAATCACACTACCAAAAACGGCAGGGTCATGGCTTTTGTAAGCCTCGAGGACAGCACCGCAGCTGTTGAAGGTGTCATCTTCCCCGAGCTTTACGATGACTGCGTAAGGATACTGCACGAGGGAGAGGTATTCCTGATTCGCGGCAAGATATCACGCAAGGACAGCTCGGCAAAGCTTCTCGCCGAGGATGTAACACGCGCCGATACGCTCCCCGAAAGAAAGCCGCAGACGCTCTACATCAACCTGCGCTCCGATGATACGGGCAGGATAAATGCGGTAACCGAGCTGCTGGCACTCTATAAAGGAATGTCAGGAGTAAGGCTGTGCTATATGGATACGCGCGCGGTCATGAAGCTGAATGATATCCGCGGTGTCAGAATATGCACAGAATTGACCGCAAAACTTGCTCAAATTTGTGGAAAAAGCAACATTATTGTAAAGTAACAAAGCTAAAACGAAAAAATGACTTGACTATAAAGGGCATTTTGTAGTAAAATATAATTTGAATAAAATTAAGCTTTACCGAAAGGTAATGTATCATCATACAGAAACGGAGATCAAGAAAATGCAGAAGACAATTGGTGTATTAACAAGCGGCGGCGACGCTCCAGGTATGAACGCTGCGGTTCGCGCTGTAACAAGAGCTGCTATCGACAAGGGCTTCAAGGTGATCGGTATCCGCCGTGGCTATAACGGTCTGCTCAACGGTGACACATTCGAAATGGACGCTCGTTCAGTATCCGATATTATCCAGAGAGGCGGTACAGAGATCTTTACCGCCCGCTGCAAGGAGTTCAAGGAGTGGGAGTATGTCCTCAAGGCTAAGGAAAAGTGCGAAGAGCTCGGTATCTGCGGTATCGTAGTTATCGGCGGCGACGGCTCTTTCAGAGGCGCAGCTGACCTTTCCAAGGCAGGTATCCCCTGCGTAGGTGTTCCCGGCACTATCGACAACGATATCCAGTGCACAGAGTACACTATCGGCTACGATACAGCTATGAATACAGTTATGGAGCTGGTTGACAAGCTTCGCGATACATCTCATTCCCACGAGCGCTGCGCTGTTGTTGAGGTAATGGGCAGAAATGCTGGTCACATTGCGCTTAACCCAGGTATC
>JAZNWG010000420.1:0-2610 GCA_045593225.1 Oscillospiraceae bacterium | reverse complement strand
GGCCTCCGACTTCACATGGGTGTATTCGCTCCGCTTTGAAAAGGGCTTCAACACAAGCACAGAGGAGCGCGGCTTTGAAAAGCACAAGGGCGATGGTACGACTGGTACAAAGATACATTGGCGCCCCGACCTTGAGGTGTTCACAGATATCGACATCGGAACGGAGTTCCTCACAGATATGCTGCGCAGACAGGCGATAGTTAACGACGGCATCGAGTTTATACTCCGCACCGAGAGCGAGGAGGGTGAGCTGTCCGAGCAGCGCTTCTGCTACGAGAACGGCATCAACGACTACCTGCTCGAAGTAGTTGGCGACAAGGCTATGACAACGCCTCAGGGCTGGAACGCTCAGCGTCAGGGTAAGGACCGTGATGATAAGGACGAGTACAAGCTGAAGATGAATGTTGCATTCGTGTTCAGCAAGGAGATATGCTTTATCGAGCATTATCACAACTCCTCGTGGCTGGAGCACGGCGGAAGCCCGCAGAAAGCGCTGAATAAGGCATTCCTTTCGCAGATAGACAGCTATCTGAAGAACAACAACAAGTACAACAAGGGCGAAAAGGGAATAAAGTGGGAGGATATCGAGGATTGCCTTATCTTTATCTCTTCAAACTTCTCCACACAGGCAAGCTATGAGAATCAGACCAAGAAAGCGGTCACAAACAGCTTTATCAACGAGGCTATGACCGATTGGCTGAAGCATCAGCTTGAGATATACTTCCTTGAAAACCCCGATGAGGCTGTAAAGATAGCAACTCAGGTACTGATAAACAAGCGCTCGCGTGAGAATGCCGACAAGATACGCCAGTCAACACTCCAGAAGCTTACAGGCACTATCGACCTCACAAACCGTATCGACAAATTCGTGGACTGCCGCTCAAAGGACAAGAGCCGCCGCGAGGTCTATATCGTGGAGGGTGATTCGGCGCTCGGCTCTGTAAAGCTTGCTCGTGACGCAGAGTTTCAGGCTGTTATCCCCGTAAGAGGTAAGATACTGAATTGCCTTAAAGCAAGCCATGAAAAGATATTCAAGAGCGAGATAATCACAAACCTTATCAAGGTGCTGGGCTGCGGAGTTGAGGTCAAGACAAAGGCAAACAAAAACCTCTCTACATTCAATCTCGACAACCTGCGTTGGAGTAAAATAGTTATCTGTACCGATGCCGACGTGGACGGTTTTCAGATAAGAACGCTGATACTCACCATGATACAGGAGCTTTGTCCCACGCTTATCGAGAAGGGCTATGTTTATATTGCGGAGTCGCCGCTTTATGAGATAAACACCAAGGATAAGACTTATTTTGCCTATACCGAGCCTGAAAAGACAAAGATACTCGGCATGATAGGCGATAAGAAGTTCACTATCCAGCGTTCAAAAGGTCTTGGTGAGAACGACCCCGATATGATGTCGCTCACCACCATGAATCCCGACACTCGCCGCCTTATCAAGGTAAGCCCCACAGATATCGAGGCAACACGCGAGATGTTCGATGTGCTGCTTGGCAATAACCTTGAAGGTCGTAAGGAGTTCATCAAGGAGCACGGCAGCAGATATCTTGAAATTGCAGATATTTCGTAATCGTTGTAGGGACATGGCTTGCCGTGTCCGTTGAAAGACAAATTTTATCAAGGAGAACAGATCTTGAAGAAATCAACCCCCAAAAAGCAGCCGCCGAAAAAGCAGCATAACGACGCATATATCGAGGGCAGCGGTACAGTTGTCGATAAGGACATAGTAAGCACCCTCGAAGAAAACTATATGCCGTATGCGATGAGCGTTATCGTATCGCGTGCGCTGCCTGAGATAGACGGCTTTAAGCCCTCGCACAGAAAGCTGCTTTATACGATGTATAAAATGGGTCTGCTGAACGGTGCGAGAACAAAATCCGCAAACATCGTCGGTCAGACCATGAGATTAAACCCTCACGGTGACGCCGCGATATATGAAACAATGGTAAGACTTGCCCGTGGAAACGAGGCTCTGCTGCACCCCTATGTTGACAGCAAGGGCAACTTCGGCAAGGCTTATTCGCGCGACATGGCCTATGCTGCGGCACGATATACCGAAGCAAAGCTTGAGGGCATAAGCTCCGAGCTTTTCGCAGAGATAGACAAGGACGCAGTTGACATGGTGCCGAATTACGACAACACCATGCTGGAGCCGTCATTGTTCCCCGTAAGATTCCCGTCTGTGCTGGTAAACAGCAATTTCGGACTTGCGGTATCTATGGCGAGCAATATCTGCTCGTTTAATCTCACCGAGGTTTGCGAGACCACAATCGCGATGATGAAGGACCCCGAGCACGATCCGCTTACAACGCTGAAAGGCCCCGATTTCCCCGGCGGCGGCTATATCGTTTATGACGAAGCCGAGATGCGCAAGGTCTACAATACGGGACTTGGCGCGATAAAGGTGCGTGCAGTGTATAACTACGACAAGGACGCGCGCTGTATCGAGGTTACGCAGATACCGCCTTCAACTACCGTTGAGGCGATAATTGACAAAGTCGTGGAGCTTGTCAAGGACGGAAAGCTTCGTGAGATATCCGATGTGCGTGATGAAACCGACCTTTCGGGTCTGCGCCTTGCGTTTGATCTGAAAAAGGG
>JAZNWG010000419.1:0-3279 GCA_045593225.1 Oscillospiraceae bacterium | reverse complement strand
AAAACTGAATATCCGCACCCGAGGTCTACCTCGGGTTTTGCGGTTTTCTAAAGGAAATTGAAACCTTTTGGCCTTCTTCCTTGTGTTATATATGGATAAATTACATGTCTCAGCTTTTAAGAGGCTGTGTGGACGTAAGATCGCTGTATCAGCGTGAATGCATCAGTGGGAGGCAGAAAATGAGTAACGAAAAGAAAAAGAGCAGAAAGCTGCTGCGGAGAATTTTTGGCATAGCTGCTATTGCAGCGTCAGTGCTTTTGATGAGTAGCTGCACAGTACTGTCTACAGAGAGTGGCTCGCAATATCCTGTTAACAGCACGGAGGTGGAAAAAATGACCCTTGTAAAAGCGGAATACCCCGACCTGCGAAAGCCGCTGTATGAGGAGTATACTGACTATGATGAGTATGACAAGGCTGAGACAGCCTACCGTGAGCTGAAAAAGGAATTCGAACAGAACACGGTGTATGTCGAGGATATCCCCGACAGTTACTTCGCTGATACCATGAAGACCTTCCTTTCGGGCCACGAGGGCGAAAATATCGCGTTTTCTCCCGTAAATGCCTACATGGCGCTTGCTATGGTGGCAGAAACAGCAGACGGAAACAGCCGACAGCAGATACTTGACGTGCTGGGTGCTGATAGCATTGAGCAGCTTCGCAATTGCGCAAACGGATTGTGGAAGAGCTGCTATCAGAACAGCGCACTTAACGAGACGCTGCTTGCAAATTCCATGTGGCTCGGCGATGATATGGAATACAATACCGAAACGCTGCAGCCGCTTGTGGACTATTATTATGCTTCGGCTTTCTCGGGAGAGATGGGCAGCGCGGACTATAACAAGCTGCTTCAGGAATGGCTTAATGAGAACACGGGCGGACTTCTGACGGATGAGGTGGCAAATGTGGAGTTTGACGCGGCAACGGTGTTCGGACTTGCTTCTACCGTTTACTACAAGGCGCAGTGGTATGATGAGTTCAACGCGGACAGAAATACCGATGGGATATTCACCACCACCGACGGCGAGAAGCAGCAGGCAGAGTTTATGAACTTCAGCGACGATATGTACAGATACTACGACGGTGAGGGCTACATAGCAACTCACCTCGGCATTGAGGACGGCGACGCTATGTGGTTTATCCTGCCCGATAAGGGAACGACACCCGAGCAACTTATTGAAAACGGCGTGCTGAATGAGTTCCTGTACGGTGGCGCTAAGTTTAAACGCCAAATGTGTGACATGCGTTTTTCAATGCCGAAGTTTGACATCACCTCGCAGTGCGACCTTATCGAGGGCATGCGTGAGCTTGGAATAACCGATGTTTTTGACAGCAGCGCAGCAGATTTTTCGCCGCTTTGCGATGGAGAGGGTATTGCTATAAACGAGGTGAACAATGCGGTTCGCGTTGCGGTGGACGAAAAGGGAGTTTCGGCGGCATCGTTTATCGTTATGGACTATGTAGGCGCGGCAATGCCGGAGGAATATCCTGTCATCAACTTCAAGCTTGACAGACCGTTCGTTTTTGTGATAGAAAACAATGACGATATGGTGCTTTTCTGCGGTATCGTAAATAGCTTAGGCTGATAATTGGGATTAAGATACAAGCCCCTGCTGAAAATCTCGGCAGGGACTTTGTGTATTAAGGTTCGTTCATGTAGTACCTACGTTTAACGTCCGTAAGACTGTGATACTGTGCAGCTTTTTGCGCCATCAGCACATTTTGGGCGAGAGTCGCCTCCAAGGCATAAAAAAAGCACCCATTTCTGAGTGCTTAAATTATTGAATTGTTACCGACAACTTTATCGGGGACATAGAAAAAGCGCCTTGCAATTGATTGCAAAACGCTCGAAATATTAAATTGTGGTATTTTAATTGATGTTTAATGCCTCGCCGCAATGAGTACAGGAAAAACAGTGCGATAGTGGTGATGCACCCTTCAAAACACCCTTATTACAAAGAGGACAAGTAACTTCTTTCCCTTTTCTTAAATCATTAACGATTGTCAGTAACGATATTTTGTTCTTACTCATTGTTTTCGCCTCCATTCAAAATAAGGATAACTCTTCTTTACATTTTTAATTATACTCTTTTTCTGCTCAAATGTCAAGGGTTTTCCTGTTTTGAATATTTCTTCAGCTGCAAAACATTGCGCTTCCGCCCATTGATTGCCGCCGATGCCGTATTTAGCGTGTGTGGCTTCATGAACAATTGTTGCCGCTGTTTCAAGTACACTTTTTGTGTTATGGGCATATACACATATATGTTTACCGAGTATCGTACCATAAAGAGTGGGCTCTACTTCGTCGGTGTAGTTGATTTCAACTGTAATGTCATTGGTCTTCAAATATTCTATTGTTTTACGACCGATATCATTTTTGTTCAGAGTGTTAAAAAGCTTTATTTCTGTAATAGCATCGCCCTTAATTGGTGGGTAGATAGTAAATAATCCATCCCACTTTGCATAATTCTCTGATCCTGTTAAAATAGGGGAATTATTACTTTCTATGATGTCAAATGCTAATTTCAAAGAGCCATCGTTATTGTCAGATATGTTTTCCGCCCACTCCCCATACGTCAAATCCGCAGGCACCTTCATAACCTTGCCGTCCTTATCCCTCGCGCGGCGCTGTAATCCTTTCAGCGTTCCCTCGCCAAAATCAGCAAGGGTAGTTGAGCGGCAGAACGGGTGCATGGGCGGAAAATTTGTGCCGACTTTCTTGTCGGCCAGCTTGAATACCTTTCCATCAAGAGCCGAGCATTCCTCGGATGTCCTGTTGTCGAGAGTAGCGATAAAGCGGTATTTCTCGATACCAGCCTCTTTGTAGCCCTCAGATACCGCCGCATTGGATACATAGCTGCTCTCGGTGCGGATAAAAAATTTTCAAAAAACTATTGACAACCGTTCAAAAAAATGCTATCATATAGTTAGTTAGGATAGACTAACTCAAGAGAAAGGAGCAGCATACTATGAGCGTAGTTGTAGTCGGCGGTAACGACCGCATGGCGACCAGATATAAAGAGATATGTAAGTCCTCCAGCTGCAAGGCAAAGGTATTCACGCAGATGCCTGCGGACTTTGACAGCAAGCTTGGCAATCCCGACCTGATGGTGGTGTTCACTAACACCTGCTCGCACAAGATGGTAAACAGCGTAAATCAGCGCTCGGAAAAATTCGATATTCCTGTAGTTAAGGTGCATAACGCAAGCGTGAATGCGCTGAAAACAGTCCTTGACCGGTACGCCGTAAGATAACGGCTTGTTTTTTAATAGTTGGGTTAGC
>JAZNWG010000418.1:0-4358 GCA_045593225.1 Oscillospiraceae bacterium | reverse complement strand
TATCTCAATGCTGTCAGTGGTCTTGGACATTGTTGTAGCAGGGCTTGCCTCTGTCTGTCCGTATGTGATACAGATCTCAGGCATGTGCATCTTCTCGATGACCTCCTGCATCGTCTTGATAGGACAAGGCGAGCCTGCCATGATACCTGTTCTCATATGCGAGAAGTCTGTCTTATCAAAGTCTTCGTGACCGAGCATTGCGATAAACATTGTGGGAACACCGTGGAAGCAGGTGATCTTTTCCTTGTTGATACAAGCAAGACCCTTTCTGGGAGAGAATGCGGGGATCGGGCTCATCGTTACACCGTGGGTGATACTTGCTGTCATAGCAAGAACCATTCCGAAGCAGTGGAACATGGGCACCTGTATCATCATTCTGTCGTTTGTGGACAGATCCATGCAGTCGCCGATAGCCTTACCGTTGTTTACAACATTGTAGTGGGTCAGCATAACGCCCTTGGGGAAGCCTGTTGTTCCCGAGGTGTACTGCATATTTACAACATCGTCCTTGTCGATCTTAGCGCGCATCTCATCGATCTTTTCAGCGGGAACGCTGTCAGCGAGTGCCATAGCCTCGTCCCATGTGAAGCAGCCGTCCTGCTTACTGTCAGTAGTGATGATGTTCTTCAGGAAAGGCAGACGCTCACTCTTCAGCTCGCCTGGCTTTGTTGTGGCAAGCTCGGGGCAAAGCTCCTTCATGATGCCCACATAGTCGGAATCCTTGTAGCCGTCTATCATAACGAGAGTATGAGTATCGGACTGGTGCAGCAGATACTCGGCCTCGTGGATCTTATATGCTGTATTTACAGTAACCAGCACCGCACCGATATAGGTACAAGCCCAGAAAGTGATATACCACGCAGGAACGTTTGTTGCCCAGATAGCAACGTGGTCGTCCTTCTTTACGCCCATTGCGATAAGCGCTCTTGCAAAACGCAGAACGTCCTCGCGGAACTCGGGATATGTGCGGGTATAATCAAGCTCGGTGTATCTGAAAGCGTACTGCTGGGGAAACTCCTCGCAGATACGGTCCAGTACATCGGGGAATGTTTCATTGATAATGGTCTCCTTAGGCCAGGGATAGTAGCCTGTACCACGTGCATCGACCTGGAGCTTGCTCTTATCAGCCTCGATATAGGGCTTCATGAAGCGAGCAAACTGCGGGAATACGATACCTGCAGCATACAGATCCTTTGCCCATCTCTTTACCCATTCAAGGGAGATGTAGCCCTCATAGCCAATCTTCTGGATAGAGGAGATCATATCGCGCAGCGGGATATCGCCCTGTCCCATCAGCTTGTATACAAGCTTGTCGCCTTCATATGCAGAGTCCTTGACATGGATATGCTTGATGTAGTCGCCGAGGTTTGCGATAGTAGTCTCTGCGGACTCGCCAACATAGCGGTAAGGGTGGTGAACGTCCCACAGAGCCGCAACAGCCTTGCTGTTTACCTCATCAAGCAGCTTTCTCAGACGTGCTGTATCAGCGTAAACGCCGTTTGTCTCAACCAGCAGAGTTACATTCTTAGCCTCTGCGATCTTTGCAGCCTCCTTCAGTGTAGCTGCAACAAGTGCATCGTCAACATCACCTGCGGGAGCGGGATCAAGGTCGCCGAGGATTCTGATATAGGGAGTGCCGAGCTTTGCTGCAAGCTCAACATACTGTGTGATCTCGCCGATGGCCTCATCATGCTTGTCGGCATACTTCAGGCAAGCGCCACTGGAAAGGCAGGGGATCTCAAGGCCCAGCTTCTTCAGCTTAGCAACTGTATCTGCGATATTTTCGTCTGTAAAGGGCTTTGCCTTGACTGCAAAGATCTCATCGCCGAGACCTCTTACCTCAATACCGTTAAAACCAAGGTCCTTAGCCATGCTGTAAATGTCTGTCCACGAAAAATCAGGACAGCCGAGTGTGGAAAAACTGATCTTCATTCTGTTTACCTCCGTACGTCTTTTTCCAATTCTACTATATAAGTTTCCGCATTGATAACAAAAAAGCTCTTGCGTCCTCTGCTATCTATCGGATAACAAAGAGACGAAAGAGCAACATTTCTATAATATGTCTTCCGCGGTACCACTCTTCTTCATCTGCAAGCAGATGCACCTTTAAGCGCTAACACGCCCCAACTCTGTAACGGGAGTGCCCGTCTGTATCTACTGTGATTTCAATACAGCAGCTCCACGGTGAGTTCAGCAAGGCTCTCCCAATGTCTTGCACCGACCGACATCTCTCTGTAAGGCGAAAGCTTCTCACCTACTATTCCGCTTCTTTGCATTTCAACATTACTATTATATCACCTCATTTTTAGTTTGTCAAGTACCATTAAAAAAATTCTGCGTTTTAAACGCGCAGCATTGCAACAATAAGCAATATCGCAGGCAGTTGAAATCCTTGGCTCTTTATGATATAATCAGAATGAAGTATTTTATTGGAGAGTATCAATGAAAAAAGGACTTATCTTAGAGGGCGGCGCTATGCGCGGTATGTTCACAGCCGGCGTTATGGACGTCATGATGGAGAACGGAATTGAATTTGACGGGGCTATCGGCGTATCGGCAGGCGCTGCGTTCGGGTGTAACTACAAAACAAAACAGATCGGCAGAGTGCTGCGCTACAATACGCGCTTCTGTAACGACAAGCGCTATAGCGGTGTAAGGTGTCTTCTGAAAACAGGAGATATCTACAGCGCGGATTTTGCTTACGGCGAGGTGCCGCTGGTATACGACCCGTTTGATTTCGATACATATATGGCAAATCCCATGGAGTTCTATGTTGTCTGCACCGATATAGAAAGCGGCGAGCCTGTCTACCATGCATATGAGGGCTGGAACGATCACGGTTTTGACTGGATACGCGCCTCAGCGTCCATGCCGCTTGTATCCAAAGCCGTCGAGATAGACGGTATGAAGCTGCTGGACGGTGGAATTTCAGACTCCGTACCGATAAAGTTTTTTGAGAGCATAGGCTATGACAGGAATATCGTTATCCTTACCCAGCCTGACGGCTATGTCAAGGGCAAGAACAAGCTTATGCCGCTTATCAAGCTGAAATACCGCAAAAAACCGCAGATGGTAGCAAAAATGGCAGACCGTCACAATGCTTACAACAAAGCTATCGAATATATCGCCGAAAAGGAGAAACGCGGCGAGGTGCTGGTAATACGCCCTGAAGCTGCACTGTCCGTAGGAAGGATAGAAAAAGACCCCGAAAAGCTGAAGGCTGTCTACGAGACAGGCAGACAGGTGGCAGAAAAGCGGCTGAATGAAATTAAGGATTTTCTTAAATAACTTGTGAAGATGAAAGGACACCTTAAAATGAACGACGAAAACAACAAGTCTTTAGACACACAGCAGGAAGTGAATGAAACCTCGCCTGCCCCAAAAAGCGAGAAGAAAAAGCTCAGCAAGGGCATCATTGCAGCTTTTGCAGCAATGGGCGCTGTAATCATCGGACTGACGATTGCTCTTATCATAACGAATGTAAACAAGACTGTCCCGACAGCGGACGGCGGGACTCAGACCTCCGCTTCAAGCACGATATCTTCAACGGCTGACGCTACCCAAAGCTCGACAGGCAGCGATGTCTCTCAGCCTGCCGAGGTCACTGTCAGCACTCCCGAGCAGACACAGCCTCAGGAGCCTGATACAGAAGAGCAGGCACAGACCTCTGCACCCGCGCAAAGCAGCGTTGCTGATACGACCACGCAACAGAACACTACAACGACCTCTTCGGCAAGCGCTGTAAAGCCCGAGGAGCCGAAGGAGGCTGAACTGCTTGTCCAATACTCTGTTGACAACTCGTGGGAATCGGCAAATGAACTTATGTACGGCATACAATTCGGAATTACAAACAACAGCGGCAGCAGCATTAGCGGCTGGAAGCTGGTAATGGAGATCGAGGGATTAAGCTCCGTACAGGGCTGGAACGGCACCTATACCGCAAGCGGCAACACTCTGTCAATAACAAATGCCGAATACAACGGCGACATCAGCAACGGCGGTACGATCGTCGTTGGCTGTAATCTTGGAACTACAAAGGCGCTCAAGGTAAAGAGCGCGGCACTCAATGGTGTTCCCTGCACTGTGAAAGAGGGCTATGTAAACCAGAACGACCAGAACAATCAGCAGCAGAACAACCAGAACAACAATAACAACGGCGGACAGAATAATACTCCCGCTGTTGATGTAAGCGAGCTTTTAGAGCGTTCAGACAAGGCTGTACAGGGCGACGACTGGCTGTTCACTGACGGAAACAGGATAGTGGACAAAAACGGTAAGCGCGTGTGGCTGACAGGCGTGAACTGGTTTGGCTACAACACTGGTACAAATACCTTTGACGGACTGTGGAACAGCGAGCT